>NZ_CP030280.1:2127500-2357500 GCF_003287895.1 Blautia argi
GCATTTCGCTGCCCTGTTTCAGCTGTGCAAGAGCTGCCTGAAGTTCTCTGGAAAGCTGTGACAGATTTCCCATGGCTCCCATAGCGCCGGAAAGTTTCTGTGCTCCTATCTGCAATTCCTCAGCGCCCTCTCCTGCCTGGGCTGCTCCGTCCTTCATCTGTGCAATCTGTGCCCCGGCTGCTTCCAATGCCTGCTCTGCTTCCGGTATCTGTGCGTTTACGGCTTCCATAGCGCCCTGTATCTGTTTCAAACCTTCTGCCACACCTGCTGCACTGCTGTTATCCCCGGCAGTCACCGGTACGCTTACATCAGCTGAGGTCTGTACCCCTACAGATACGCCGATTCCGCTTAAATTTGCCAATACTGCCTGCTTTTCCTCTTCCGGAATTCCTGCGACATCTAAGGCAGCTGCCACATTGTTGTACTGCTGTTCATTGGCCTGTGCGTTTGCCTGTTCGTTTACAAGGGCGTTCTCCTGGGCAATGGCCGCGGCAACCTGCTCATTGACAGCCCCCATATCTGCCTGAGGTGTTCCCTGACTGTTTAAAAAACCTTCAATCAGACTGGCTGCCTGACCGCTCAAGCTTCCTACTGTGGAAGCTGCTGTTTTCAGTCCTGCCACATTCTCTCCCAAGGCTCCGGCTGCACCTTCTACCTGTGACACGCCGCCTTTTAATGCTTCTGCTCCCTGACTCAAAGCCCCGGCACCTTCTGTCAGTTGATTCACAGCTTCACCAAGCTGTGCCATCTGTCCCTCTGCACTGGCAAGCTGTTCCTGCAGCATTCCGATTCCTTCATCTAACCGCTCCGCTCCTGCCGTATAATCCCTGACACCCTTTTCCAGCTGTCCGGTTCCCTGAGCAAGCTGCTGACCGCCCATACTTAACTGTCCCACGCCTTCTGTCAGCGTATCTTTTTTCTCATTCAAAGTTCCAATACCGGTATCCAGAGCTTCTGCGCCCTCTGCTGTCTGAGAAATACCCTCTCCCAGCTTTGAAGCACCCTGGGTATAAGCGCTGATGCCTTCCTTTAATGTTCCGGCTCCGCTCTCCAAAGAACCCATGCCCTCTGTCAGACGTGTAATGCCGTCAAGCAATTCTCCCTTGCTGTTATTCATGGTGTCAATGCCGTCTTTTAGCTGCCCTGCACCCTCATCGGCGCTGTTTAAACCGTTTACAAAAGTATCGGCAGAACTGTCCAGCGTGGCTATCCCTTCCTGTAAATCCTTACTTCCCTTAACGAGGGCGGTAGAGGAATCTGTAAGAGTATCCAGCTTTTCTTTTAAATCCTTACTGTCTTTTACATCGTCCAGATTGAAATCTTCTAACAGTCCTGTGGTAGCCACCGTAGCCGTCATACCCAGAGAAAAGTCTTTTACATCTGCAGTAAGTTCCGCATACTCAGGGATTTCCAAATCCTTCAGTTCCTTCATGTCCGAAAGCTTTAAGCTGTCGGAAAGCCCCGGAATTCCATATCCCACGGCAATATCATTGTTTCCGTCAGAAAGTACCTTGCCGTTTGTCATTTCCACATTGGTAAAGGTGTCTGCCGGAAGAATCATGGCGGTCATCATCAAAAACGGGGTGTAAATTTCTTCCTTTTTCCCATTGACCTCCTCGGTCTTCTTTTCTTTATTTTTGTATTCGATTCGGATTTTGATTTTTCCGCTTTTCCCTGCCAAATCTTCCGGCTTCATTTCTTTTCCGTCCAGATAATAGGTCAGCTTTACGGAAACCGGCAATTCCTTGTTTGTTGTTCCCTGATAATAGATATCTCCTCCGTCTGTATTCCAGGTCAGATTTCCGTCCGGGTTCTGTTCACAGGTTTCATCGCCCTTTACATTCTCAATGTCCGTCAGATTACTCTTATCTGTCAGATTCTTTTCGTTTCCCGTATTCTTTAGCCAGTTGCTGACAATAACCTCCTTTGAATTTCCGTTTTCATCTGCATTTACATAAACGGTCTGTTCTTTTTCCGCATGACTGCTGTCTGCTGCCAAAGCCGGAGTTACCGGTAAAATCACGGACATCATCACAGACATTCCAACCAAAAGCGCCTGTACGTTTTTCTTCTTCATAATCAAAACCTCCTACTTTCTCACCTTGAAATTTTTACTTGTTGCACAGATAACTCTGTCGAACAGCCAGTACATAGCAGGTAAAAACAAAAGTACTGCACACATACTGATTAAAGCGCCTCTTGCCATCAGAAGACAGAGGGAACTAATCATATCAATTTTGGAATACATGCCAACGCCAAAAGTAGCTGCAAAGAAGCTAAACGCAGATACCATGACAGGTCGGATACTACTCTGCAGGGCAATACTGATGGCCTCTTTTTTGCTCTTGCCGCCGCCTCGCTCCTGCTCATACCTGCTGGTCATTAAAATCGCATAGTCCACAGTTGCCCCAAGCTGAATGGTTCCGATTACAATAGAAGCAATAAAGGGCAGCTCGGTTCCCGTCAGATAAGGGATACCCATGTTAATGAAAATCGCCCCTTCAATAACAAGCACCAGAATGACCGGAAGGGTTACGGATTTAAATACAAACAAAATAATCAGGAAAACCGCCAGTATAGACACTGCGCTGACCACTTTGAAATCATGGTCTGTAATCTCTATTAAATCCTTGGTACAGGGCGCTTCTCCAACCAGCATACCTGTTTTGTCATAGGATTTCAAAATTTTGTTCAGCTCATCAATCTGTACATTGACCTCTTCAGAAGCAGTCTGATATTCATTGGTAATAAGCATCAATTCATAATGGTCGCTTTCCAGAATTTCCTTTATATCTTCAGGAATCATGCTCTGAGGAAGGGAAGGTCCAATGAGCGTTTCCAGACCCAGCACTTCTTTCACGCCGTCAACCTTTTCCATTTCCTTTATCATTTTGTTCTTTTCCTTACCGGAAACGTTTTTATCCATAAGAATCATATGAGCAGCGCCCATGTGGTAATCTTCCTGCAATTTTTCATTTGCCATAATGGATTCCAAATCCTTTGGAAGGCTGGCGTCCAGATTGTAATATACCTTTGTATTTGCCTGGAAATAAGCAAAGGGGATAAACAACGCTACGCAGAGAAGGGCAAAGGTTTTATGATGCTTTACCAGGAACTCTGAAACCTTTGGAAAATCCGGTATCAGCTGTCTGTGTTTTGTCTTTTCCAAGGCTTTATCAAAAATCATAATCATGGAAGGAAGAACGGTGACGCAACAAATCACACCAAAGATGACACCTTTTGCCATAACAACACCCAAATCCATACCAAGAGTAAAACTCATAAAGCAAAGCGCCACAAAGCCTGCAATGGTGGTAATGGAACTTCCCACCACGGATTTAATGGTGGCTGCAATTGCCTGTGCCATGGCTTCCTTATGGTTGCTCCCGAAATGCTCCTTTTGCTCCTGATAACTGTGCCACAGGAAAATGGAATAATCCATGGTAACGCCAAGCTGCAGTACTGCACTTAGAGCTTTGGTTATATAGGAAATTTCTCCCTGCAAAACATTGGTTCCCATGTTGTAAACAATGGCAATTCCAATACTTATAAGAAACAGAAACGGAATCAGATAAGATTCCATGGTCAGCGCCAGTACAATACAGGACAGTACCACGGCAATCAAAACATAGACTGCAACCTCTGATTCTGCCAGATTTCTGGTATCTGTTACAATAGCTGACATGCCGCTGACAAAGCACTGCTCTCCTGCCAGCTTTCGGATATCTCCAATGGCGTCCATGGTTTCATCTGCCGAAGTAGTGGTGTCGAAAATAATAAACATCATGGTGGAATCTTCTGCAAACAAAACCTTCCTTATATTTTCCGGCAGCATTTCCACCGGCAGGCTTAAATCTGCAAAACTGTCATACCACACAACTTTAGCAACATGGTCCACCTTCTCCATTTTTTTCTTCAGCGCTGCCACATCTTTGTTGGGCATGCCTTCGCATACAAACATGGAATACGCGCCTGTTCCGAATTCATCTACCAGAATATCCTGCCCTTTCATGGTTTCAATGTCATCAGGCAGATAATACAGTACATCGTAATTCACTCTGGTGTTTATGTATCCGATTCCTGCAGGTATTAAAAGCAGCAAACTCAGGATAAAAATCGGAATTCGGAATTTTACAATCTTTCTTCCCAGCTTTACCATTTTCTTTCCTCCCTTATATTTTTCCGAATTTTATTTATGACCCTTGGTCATTTATTGTTATAACGCAAAACTGACTTTTAGTCAATATATTTTATGACCAAAAGTCAGTTTATTTTTTTATGCAATCTGTAGAATCCGTATTTTTCCTTGTTTAAGATTTGACTTTTTCCCTCTTTCTTCTCTATAATTGTATGGAAGGAGGCGGATAGTACAAATGAGTAAGGTAGAAAATAATAAAGAACAGAAACGAAATTCCCTTTTGGATTCTGCTTTCACTCTGTTCATTGACAATGGCTTCAGCAAAACTTCCATTGCAGACATTGTAAAAAAAGCCGGAGTGGCAAAAGGAACCTTCTATCTGTATTTCAAGGATAAATACGATATTCGCAATCATTTAATCAGTCACAAGGCAAACCAGGTCTTTCAGGCTGCCTGTGCAGAGCTTGCAAAACATGAAGAAATTAAAGATTTTGAAGAACAGGTTTTATTCATTATTAACAACATACTGGATCAGTTTGCCGGAAATCACAATCTGGTGCTTCTGATTTCCAAACATTTAAGCTGGGGATTTTTCAAGGATTTTCTGTCCGCTGCGCCGGGAAAGGATATCCCCTCTATCTATGAAACGTATGAGGCCATGCTGGCACATGCTGCACACACCTACCGAACGCCGGACATTATGATGTATATGATTTTAGAATTAGTCAGCGGCACCAGTTATAACACCATTCTCTATGAACAGCCGGTACCTTTAAACCAGATTAAGAAACCTCTCTATGAGATTATCAAAGGAATTTTTATACAATATCGGGAAAGCTGATGACTACTTAAGCATACAGCGCCCTGCAAAACAGGCAGAAGGCTGCCACAGTCCACATACACCAAGAATGTTTCCTGTAGCAGCCTCCTTCTTTTTTATCTGCACACTTCCAGCCAGTCAATTTCCATACCTGCTTTTATATGTTGCAAATCCACTTCATATTCCCCCGGCTTCAAATCTATATTATCCAGCCTGATAAGATTCCACTCATTTCCTGTCCCATTGGTCTGTATGGTTGCTACAGGCTTTCCGTTCAACAGCAGATTACAGGAGGACTGTGCCTGTTCTAAAAGGGCAGAACGCAGCTTCACCATAATTTTATACCGTCCCGCATGTTCCAGAGAAAGCTTCATGGTTTCCGGCTCTTTTGGCAGCAATTTTACCGGCATAAAGACAAAGCTTTTGGTATCCTTTTCCAGTTCTTCCTTTGTCTTTAAAGGTCTTTCTGCCACCGGACTTTCCAGAAGAAAACCACAGATGTTCAAGGCGCATCTTTGCAGTTCTCCAACTGTCAGTTTTCCCTTTTCCAGGGCTTCCAGGGTATTATCCTCATATGCATTCTCCTCAGAACCACCGTTTGCCACAACCATGTACAAGTCATTCTGCGCCCGCACCATGGCCGCCGTATTTCTCATATCCTCTTTTCCCCCTTCTTCCGGGTCATTCATTTTTGCCCACCAGTCTGTCATAACAATGCCTTTATAGCCCCATTCCTTTCGCAGCACGGTTGTGCATAAGTCATAATTAGAGGCAGTCCAGTGTCCGTTTAAAGGATTATAAGAAGTCATCAGAGAACGGGCCTTTCCTTCTCGCACTGCCATTTCAAATCCTTTTAAATAAATTTCCCGGACTGCTCTTTGTGATACAACGGAATCTGCAGCCGTTCTGCCTTTTTCCTGGTTGTTGCAGGCAAAGTGTTTGATAGTTGCCGCAGCGCCTGTCTTTCCAATCCCTCTTACTGCCGCTATGGCACAGATGCCTGTCAGATAGGGGTCTTCGGAGAAATATTCAAAGTTTCTGCCATTTAACGGACTTCTGTGAATATTCATTCCGGGCCCCAGAAGTGTATCAATCTGATTCCTTAAAAGTTCTTTTCCTTCCCATTCATACAAATCTTCCAGCATTTCCCTGTTCCAGCTTGCCGCCAGCATGGTACCAATAGGCATCTGTGTTGCCTGCAGCCCGCTGTCCATGCGAATTCCGGAAGGACCGTCTGCTGTACAGGCTGCCGGAATACCGTATCGATAAAGGCTGGGGGCGGTTCCTCCAAAGGCAGAGGCGGTTCCCGGTGTTACCATAGGATTGCACATACCCTCTCCTCTGACAATTCTTGCCAGTTCCTCTTTGCCAAACTGAGCTACAAACTCTTCCAAAGTTGCCTTCTTATCCTTTACCATGGCAAAAGTGATGCCCTTATCTCCGGTAATTTTCATCTCTTTTGGAAGATTCTCACGAATTCTCTCTTTTAAAGAAATGCTCTGCATTGGCACTTTCTCTCTGCTTGCTTCATATATGCCATTTTCCAGTAATTTACCGGGGCGGAGTCTTTCAAAATTTTCCGTAGGAGCCAGAACCTCCTGAAGCTGTTGCACTACCGTACATACCGGAATTTCCAATCCCTCTTTTCCCTCTATATTCACAAGAACAGCGCTTCTTACATCTGTTCCCACATACAGACGGTACAACCCTGCTTCCAAAACATAGGCATTTTTACAACCGGTTACACCACTGTCATCATAGGACGCCATTTGCTCTGCCCCTATGGTAAAGGTCAGATTCTGGCTTTCCCCTGGCGCTAAAAGCTTTGTTTTTCCAAAAGCTGCAAGCTGCCGCACCGGCTGTCCCAGCCTGCCCTGAGGCGCTTCATAATAAATCTGTACCACTTCTTTTCCGCTGTAGGTTTCTCCTGTATTGGTAACACGGACTTTTATGGTAATCTCCCCATTTTTGCCCTCTCCGCTTATTCCTGTATCTGTAATCTCTGTCTGAAATTCTGTGTATGAAAGTCCAAAGCCAAAAGGAAACTGCACCTTTTCCGGGGCAAAAGTTTCGAAATAGCGGTATCCCACATAAACATCTTCTTTATAGCAATTTTTCTTTTCATCGCCGAAATCCCCAGTGCTTGGATAATCTTCAATATGATAAGCAATGGTATCCGGCAGCTTTCCGCTAGGGGTTACGGCGCCTGTCATAACGTCTGCGCTGGCATTTCCTGCTTCCATACCGCCCTGCCAGGTATAAAGCACACCGCAGATATGTTCTCTGTTTTTCATGGTGCAAAGCCAGCTCATATCCATAATATTAGAAACATTCAGCACCACAGCCGTTTTTTCAAAGCTGGCTGCCACGATTTCAATAAGCGCCTCTTCTTCCTTTGTCAAAAGATAGCTGCCCTCCACGGCTGCATTATCCTGGTCCTCCCCAGCCGTTCTTCCAATGACCACCAACGCCTTATTTGAGGTTTTTCTGGCTTTTTTTACCAGCGCCTCACTTACCGGCATCTCCTTCTGATACCAGGGCTCTCCTGCCCAGACACCGCCACCGTTGTCAAAAGGATTCTCTTTTATCCAGTCTTCATACACGGAAATCAATTCTTCGTTTAAAGAAATCTCCTTATGGCGGCGGAAGCCCTCTACCAGGTTTGTGGTATAAGGCGTATGTACCGCGCCCCCGGAGCCGGTTCCGCTTTTGTAATAATTTATCTGACATCTTCCGAAAAGGGCAACGTTGTCCTCTTTTGTCAAAGGAAACATCTGCTGTTCGTTTTTCAAAAGGACCATGCCCTCTGCTGCTGCCTCTCTTACCTTATCTCCAAAGCCCTCTAAGGGCACTCCTATTTTTGTACCTTCCATACTCTCATTTCCTTTCTGCTTTCCATAGGGATTTTCTGCCTTTATTATAGACGTTTCCCAAATTCCATGCTATAATTTCCATGCTCAAAAATAGTAAAATTTTGTCCTGCGAGGAATTTATCATGGAATATATGAAAGAAAAAAAGCCCTGCATTGACGGCATTCCATTGCAGTATGTATGCCATTTGCAGGACATGAAGGGAAAGGGCATGGTGTATCCTGCCCACTACCATGAATATATTGAAATTTTATTCGGAAAAGAAGAATCCTTTGAGATTTATCTGGGGAACTCTTATCACCGCTTCGGTCCAGGAGATATGGTGCTGATTCCCGCCAATGAAGTGCATCTCATTAACAGCCTGTCCCAGCAGGGCGGCGCTTATTATGTTATACGTTTTCTGCCCCGGCTGATTTACAACGGACTTTCCCAGAGCAGACTGGAACTTCTCTATCTCCTCCCCTTTCTCACAGACAGTCAGGGGCAGGAAAAAATTATAAAAAAAGAAGTTTTGCAGAAAACCCAAATTCCCCGGCTGATAAAAGAAGTATTTCGAGAAGACATGGAAAAAGCCTATGGATATGAACTGGCTGTCCGAAACCACATTGGCAGCATTTTTTTGTGGATTCTGCGTTACTGGCATAAAAATGGGGCAGCCCTTTCTTCAGACTCCCCCATTCACACGGAACTGGCTCTGCAGCTCGCCCCTGCCCTTTCCTATGTGCAGGAACACTACGACCTGCCCTTAAAAGCCCGGAACGTGGCAAAGCTTTGCGGCATGAGCTCCAGTTATTTTTCCCGCAGCTTTAACCGGATTCTGGATATGAGTTTCACAGACTATGTCACCCGTATCCGCCTGGCAGAAGCAGAAAAATTGCTAGTGTCCTCCACGCTTTCTGTAACAGAAATTGCCATGCAGTGCGGCTTTGGCTCCACCAGTTATTTTATCCGTCTGTTTCAAAAGCAGAAAAAACGAACGCCTCTGCAGTTTCGCCGAGAATTCAGAACCCCAAAGCCCACATAACCGCTTTTCCTTTTAATGTTTAATGTGGCTGCATCCGTGGCAGCTTCCGCAGCAACCGCTGCACCCTGCCTGTGGATTTTTCCGTTTCTTTATCTGACGATAAATCACATAACCACAATACAGAACAATGCTGCCTGCGATTAAAACATTCAAAAGCATACGCTCTTCCTCCTTCTGTTCTTTTTATCCTGCTGCCTGTACCGATGTCTTTGTATCTGCTCTTTTATGCTTATAGGGGTCTGGACGAAGCAGGAAAAACAGCATCACTGCCGCTGCCAGAATCCCTGCTGCAGAGCCCACAGTAAAGACTCCACTGGTTATCAAAAGCCCAATCTGATAAATACTCAGGCACACCAGGTAAGCAAATACATTCTGGAACAAAATAGCAAACCAGAACCATTTTCTGGACTGCATCTGCTGTGCCATAGTTGCAATCGCTGCCAGACACGGAGAGTCCAGAAGATTAAACAGCAGGAAGGTAAAAGCTGCCAGAGCGCCCGGAAACCAGGTCTGGATTGCCGCTCCCACGGTTACAGGGTCTTCGGAAAGACTGCTGCCCACATTTGCCAGAACACCCATGGTAGAAACAATGGCTTCCTTTGCCGTAAAGCCGGAAAGCGCTGCTGCCACTGGCTGCCACTCCCCAAATCCAAGAGGTGCAAAAATCGGTGCAAGTATACCGCCCATAGCTGCCAGAAGACTGTTATTACTGTCCTCTACCATGCCGAAGCCGCTTTCCGTAAATCCAAAGCCACCCAAAAACCACATAACCACACAGGCAAGAAACAAAATGGTACCCGCTTTTACAACGAATCCCTTCAGTCTTTCCCACACATGCAAAAGCACGGTTTTTAAAGAAGGAATATGGTACTGCGGAAGCTCCATAACAAAGGGCGCCGGTTCACCGGAGAAGGGCTTTGTCTTTTTCAACATAATTGCAGATACCAACACGGCTGAGATTCCCAGCAAATACATAAGCGGCGCCATAAGTCCGCCCACCTCGTAGCTGCCTGTGGTATAGCTCACCATAACGCCACCCATGAGTGCAATTACCGGAAGCTTAGCTCCACAGGGAACAAAGGTTGCTGTCATAATGGTCAAACGCCTGTCATTGTCATTTTCAATGGTTTTTGACGCCATAATACCCGGAATCCCACAGCCAGAAGAAATCAACAGAGGAATAAAACTTTTTCCGGAAAGTCCAAAATGGCGGAAAATACGATCCATAACAAACGCGATACGAACCATGTACCCACAGTCTTCTAAAACGGATAAAAACAAGAATAAAATTGCCATCTGCGGTACAAAGCCCAGTACAGCACCTATCCCACCGATAATCCCGTCAACTACTAAACTGATAATCAAATCCCCTGCTCCCGCGGCCGCCAGCAAGCCGGAAGCTGCCTCCTGTATGGCAACTACAAAAGTATCATTGGTCCAATCCGTTGCCATGGTTCCTGCTGTACTTACAGAAACATAATATACCAGACCCATAACAAGAAGGAAAATGGGAAGACCTAAAATACGGTTTGTCACAATCCGGTCAATCTTATCTGACATGGTCAGTTTACCAACCTTCTTTCTCACAGCAGATGCAACCACCTTCTGGATAAAAGAATAACGCTCATCTGTGATAATGCTCTCCATATCATCGTCCTCTTTTTTCTCCAGAAATGCTGCTTCCTGCTCAATCCGCTTGCTTATCTGAAAATCCAGGGAAAGTTCCTCCAACACCTTTCCATCTCTTTCCAACAGTTTTACAGCATACCAGCGAAGCTTGGTTTCTTCTACGATTCCCTGCAAAAGTCCTTCCGTTTTTGCAATGGCGCTTTCCATGTCCCTGCTAAAAATCCTTTTGGGCAATACCTGTTCTTCCTGCTTTGCACAGCGGACTGCCTCCTGTATGGCTTCCTGCAGACCTATTCCTTTCAGCGCAGAAGTCTTTACCACCGGACAGCCAAGCAGAGTACTCAAGCGCCGTATATCAATCTGAATCTCATTTTTTTCCAGCAGGTCTGCCATATTCAGAGCAACCACCACCGGCACCCCTGTTTCCATAAGCTGTGTGGTCAGATACAGATTTCGCTCAATATTAGTGGCATCTACCAGATTTAAAATCACGTCAGGCTTTTCTTTTAACAGATAATCCCGGCTTACAACCTCCTCCAGTGTATACGGAGAGAGTGAATAGATACCCGGCAGGTCTGTCACAAAGATTTCTTCCCTGTTTCCTTTCTTCCCTTTGATTTTCCCCTCTTTCTTTTCCACCGTAACCCCCGGCCAGTTCCCAACATACTGATTCGCGCCGGTTAGTGCATTAAACATGGTCGTTTTTCCGCAGTTTGGGTTTCCGGCGAGTGCAATCCTTATTGCCATTTTTCCTTCCTCCTGGTTTTTATTTAGTTAGTTTTGATTAACCTCATTCTAAAAAAATTACTGTAGCTGTATACATTGAGCGTCCTGCTTTCTCAGGGAAAGCTCATATCCGCGAACGGTAATCTCTACCGGGTCACCAAGAGGCGCCACCTTACGAACATAGATTTCACAGCCCTTTGTAATACCCATATCCATAATCCGGCGTTTATACGCACCCTCCCCTTCAATTTTGGAAACCACTACAGTGGTTCCTACCCTTGCATCTCTTAACGTCATCTTTCTTCCCCTTTCTCTATACCAGAATGCGCTTTGCCATATCCTCATTAATAGCTACCCTGGAATCTCTGATATTTACAATCATATTTCCATTCAATTTGGAAATCACACAGACAGGGGCCTGCTCCACAAATCCCAAATTTGCCAGAAATCGCCTGGTATCTGCAGCGCCCCCGACTCGTCTTATAATTCCCTGCTCTCCGTTTTGTAAGAAAATTAATGGCTGCATAAACTCCCTCCATTCATCAGATTCTTAGTTCTCTCTAACTTTTATTAGCATTGACTAACTCTATTAATTAGGATACGCTAACTGTCATGAAATGTCAATAGTTATTTTGAGAATTTTGCAAACCATTTTCAGGTACTGCCAATTCCGGTATCTTTTTTAATAATGTCCGAAATATGTCATCAAAGGGAGAAGGTCAGTTAATCAATTCCTGTAATTCCTGAAACAGCTTCAAATCAGACTCCTTAATTTTGATTTTAGAGGACGCTGTTTCTTCCCCCGGTCTTCGAATGCTCAGTTCAATCTCTGTATCTTTATCCACACCTTTTCCAAATGCATTTACAAAAAAGTCAAAAAAGTGCGGGTGGTTTGCCATAAATTTTTTTCTCTCGTTTAACATTTTCATTACTGTAACTGGATTTACCATTTTCATTTCTCCTTTGTATTTAGTCAGAGCCTCACCAATGCCAACGCACTGATGAAGCTCTGTTGTCATTCCACTTTAAATCTTTATACCAGTTCTTTTTTTGCAGTTTCCAATGCAGCCTCGATCACCTTATCCATATCATAATATTTATAGTTTCCAAGACGTCCGCCAAAGATAACATTTTTTTCTTGAACCGCCAGTTTCCTGTATTCTTCAAAAAGTTTGTTATTCTGTTCATTGTTTACCGGATAATAAGGCTCCATGCCTACCTTCCATTCAGAAGAATATTCTCTGGAAATCACTGTTTTTTCCTGTTTGCCAAATTCAAAATGCTTGTGTTCAATAATTCGGGTATACGGCACTTCTCTCTCCGTATAATTTACTACCGCATTTCCCTGGTAATTGTCTGTATCCAGCACTTCTGTTTCAAAACGCACGGAACGGTATTCCAAAGCCCCCAATCTGTAGCCGAAATACTCATCAATCATACCCGTAAAGACTGTCTTCTCTGCCACATCTGAATTTTCCTTGATAAATTCGAAATAATCTGTACTTGTCTTTACGTCCACACCTTCCAGCATCTTTTCTACAATCCTGGTATAACCGCCCATAGGAATACCCTGGAAACGGTCATTAAAATAATTATTATCATAGGTAAAACGCACCGGAAGACGTTTGATAATAAAGGCCGG
Source organism: Blautia argi (assembly GCF_003287895.1). Classification (NCBI taxonomy): domain Bacteria; kingdom Bacillati; phylum Bacillota; class Clostridia; order Lachnospirales; family Lachnospiraceae; genus Blautia; species Blautia argi. The sequence continues at coordinate 2,140,351 of NZ_CP030280.1, forward strand.
AAGGTCTTTGCAATCCCTGCCCCACTGTTTCTCTGTGTAGCCTTTTACCAGCTTTTCAAAAACATCTTTTCCAACCAAAGATAATCCCTGTTCTTCCAGGTTCTTTGGCTCTGTAATACCCGTTTCTGCTACCTGCTGGGCAATTTTAGCTTTTGCCTCCTGTGGAGTACGGATATTCCACATTTTACTGAAAGTATTCATGTTAAAAGGCAGGTTGTAAAGCTCGTCCTTGTATACTGCAACCGGAGAGTTGATATAATTATTAAACTCTGCAAACTGATTGATATAGTTCCAGACTTCCTTATTAGAGGTGTGGAAAATGTGCGCTCCGTACTTGTGTACATTGATTCCTTCGATTTCCTCGCAGTAAATATTACCTGCAATATGGTCACGCTTATCAATAACCAGACACGTTTTTCCTTTTTTCTTTGCTTCGTGAGCAAAAACAGCGCCGAAAAGACCGGCTCCTACTATTAAATAATCGTATTTCATTGTTTCTTCCTCTCTGCTATCTCTGACTGGATAATTCAGCCAAAAACTTCTGTCGTTCTTTTATTACTTCGTATAAAGTTTTAATATATGTTTTTTCTACAGAATATCCATGTTTTTTCAGAAAATCTACATTTGTTAAACTTGCTATTCTTAAGAGTGAATCTACAGCTTCTACTTGACTGTTTTCACCATTTGGGAATTCAGATGGCGAAGCTTTAAATGCTCTTGTATTATTAACAATAATTTTTCCTAATTCATCTCCATTTAACATTTCAAGAATTTTCACCTGTAAATATGCACAGTTCTTTTCTATTGATAATCTCATTAATTTCACAAAAATGTTTAAAACAATTTTACATTTTTCTGTACTTATCCAGTCTGGTCTGTGTATGTTACGATGTATATAGGTAATATTCTGATACCAAGCCCTACGCTCTGTATGCAGACATGCAAATGCCAAAAATTCAAAACCTGTTAAAATTGTACTTTCATGGAAAAGTATTTCATTTTTTCTTAAATACTCTGTCCTGAAAATCATACTGTGAAAATCACTTTCTAAATATTTCCCAATATTTTCTTCCGGATTAGAAATACTACGATATTCTCCAGCCAATGCTCCTGGAACATTTTTCATACAATACATGCTTCCACATACATCTACATTTTCGGATTCTGTGTACTCAATCCATTCTTTCAAGCTGCTTTTATTTTCATACCAATCATATGTTTCCATAAAGGTGATATATTTTGCTCTTGCAAGATTCATTCCTCTATTCAAGGCTTCTGCATAAGAAGTATGCGCTATATTTAAAAGACGAATCCTCTTATCCTTAAATAAATACTTATGAAGAATTGCATAATTTTCATTTTTCGTACCATTATTCACAAGCAGAATTTCCATTTCTTCTAAAGATTGTTCTAATATATTAGCTATCGTTTCTTCCAGATATTCTGCCTCAATATCGACTGGAATTACCAAAGAAAGCCTTGGAATTATCTTTTCTTCCTGTGCCACCTGTTCAAAATAATCCACCATTTCCCGTTTCCATTCCGGCATATCAAACTTATATTCAGGATAACCACATTTATTCCATACGTCAATCATTTTCGTAGCCAAATCAACTTTATTTTCTAATGAAAGAAAAATAAAATCATCATATAAAAATGGTATACTCCATTCCAGAAATGCCTCTTTGATATGTTCCTTTTCCTGATATTTCATAACAGTTTCAGCAATATCTGCTATCAGTCGCCCGTGTTCTAATACCTTTTTTTCAGGATCTCCATAAACAGTCTGATTCATCAAAGAACCTTCTCTGCACCAAAAATAATTGTATAATTTATCCGGAATAACAGTAATAGACTCTGCTAAAGGATATACTTTACATTGAAAAGCTTTATCCTCTCCAATCATAATCGTTTCATTCAGACGCAGATTATATTTATCTATTAAAGACTTTTTAATTAAAGTTCTCCAAAGAAATGGTGTCACTGTCATATCATGAAACAACATATTTGCATCAAATTTATCATATTTTCTATATCCGGGAGAAAGACATGCATACAGCCAATCACTTGCCCTTGGCGTTTCCGGCAAAATATTGGCGCCGCATACCACTACATCTGATTTTTCCTTTTTTGCAGTGTTATAAAGTTTCTCAAACATATCCGGCTGTACATAATCATCAGAATCCACAAAACCAATATATTCTCCTCTGGCTCTTTCAATTCCTGCATTTCTGGCAGAAGGAAGCCCTCCATTTTCTTTGCTTACAATAATAACTCTAGAATCATTCTCCTGATATTTTTTTAAGATTTCCAGACTTTTATCTGTAGAACCATCATTTACACAAATGACTTCTATTCTGGTTAATGATTGATTTAAAACACTATCCAAGCATCTTTCAAGATATTCTTCTACATTATAAACTGGTATTAATACCGATACTAATGGTTGCGCCATGTCTATTTACTTCCTTTCCCTGTAATCCCTTTAATCACTTTACCACATGAATATGTAATTGTTTTCTTTAAGCCATTGTGCTGATAGAAAAATCTTAATTTTCCCAACAAACTATAATTTCTCCATTCTTCGTTTCCGGCATTTATATTTTCTTCTGGTACTGGATGATACTCTGGTACTGGTTGCTGCACTTGTTCCACCTCATGAGAAGGCTGCCAGTTTGCTTGTCCCCATTCGTTGATTTCTTTCTGCTGTTTTGTATATAAAACTTTTATCGCTCTTGAATTCGGCGCCATAAATCCAAATACTGGTGGTACCTTCATAGCATTATCCCACCAAAAAATACTATAAACTCCCTGACTGTCAATCCATGGTTCTATTTCATCGTATACCAACAATGCTCTCCATGTAGCCTGCAGTTGAATATCTCCTCTTGTTTGTGCTGCATGTAATATGGAGTTCTTTGCATCTCTTTCTCTATCTCTGGTGACAAAATACCATGGAATATATCCTATCTGATTTTCACAAAACCGGTTAAAAATTTCCATTCCATGTTTACCGGCATTTATATCATTTTCGGATTTCTCCCACATCTTATGCTGTCTGAGCCTTCCGCAATTCAGGACAAGAATATAGGAAGAAAGTTCTTTCTTCTGAGCCTTTACATCATAATCTTTTAATGATGTCCCTACTGCATAGTAATCATCAGTACTACAGATTCGATAGAATTCCCCTAAATCCTGAAGTGCAACAATATTCCCAGACATGTATATGCATTTATTGATACCTGATAATGCCTCAGATACATAAAGCGGATAAAATTCTTCCTTCACATCCGTATCAATAAATTCTATTTTACAATAAGAATATTTTTTCTCAAATTCGTCAAATTTTTGTCTTTCATGTGCTTCCAAATGGCCATCATTTAACAGATAAAACTGAAACTGGTTATATCCTTTTGCAGCTTCTAAAATAGATGTCATTGTTGTTCCTACCTGGAACAGTTTCTCTCTGCTTACAGGCATTGCAATTGGTATCTTTACCGGATCTTCAATAAAGGAGATAGGAAGCACCTTATATTTTAAACTTTTATCTGCCATCAATTTTGCTATAAAAATACCGGTTAAACGTTCCGAAATAAAGAATCTTTTTTCACTAACATCTACACGTTTTTCAAATTCTTCCAGAATGTCAAAAATCCATTCACAATATTGGAAAAATAACTTTTTATTCATAATAAACATATTGCAAAAGTTACTGTAATCTCCTGCAAAATATTCTTTTGTTATTTCCTTATATTCCGGATATTTTTCCAGCATAATGTCAACTGCTAAATCTAAGTCTTCCTGTCTGTGATTTTCAATATAATGATTATATACATTAATGACTTTTCCTATATGCGTAATAAAATCGCAGCCCTCTAACATATTGTAGACTTTTTCCGGTGAATAATTAATTTCCCTTAAATAGCTTTCTTCATCAAAGTTTTCAATGTTATATACTATTTTTTCATCTTCTCTAAAGACAAAATGACGTCTATAGTGCATAAGCCCAATATAATCCGGATTTCCTAATTTATCATAATTCTTCCACGCCCAATATAAACTGGTCATTTCATTGTAACAGCCATTTCGATCTGAAATATTTTCCCCAGTATCATCCCCTATCATATTGTCTAACATCCATTGGTAGTTTTTATCTCCTGGTGCTGCCTTTTTTCTTGCATTAGCACGACCAACATGAATCGGTGTGAAAATTTCATCTTTAAATAATGTTGCTGGCTTATGATAGCATATTAGCAATTTGACATTTTTCATTTTCATTCTTTCCCCTTTGTAAATTTCTATTAAATTTCTTTCAACTTCTTATTTTCTCTTTCTAATCTATGAAGTTTATTTAATGTTTTTACTAATAAAGTATTCTTAGATTCATTTTCTTTCTTTTCTTTATTTAATACTGTTGTAAGCCATTCCAGAGAACTCTTTTTCTCTTCTTCCAGAATGGTATCCACACTTTTGTAATCAATATTCTCTAACAGAATATCATTACCAATAATTTCCCGTGCATTATCTACCATATGATTTCTTATCTTCAACAAATTGAACAATGACTCAAATCTTGTATATCCTCTTGATTTATTTGCAATACAAATAAAATTTTTATGGTATATAAGACCAAAACAAATACCATGATGAGAATCTGAAAATAAATACTTACAGTCTTTTATTAGCTTAACAAAATCTTCAATTCCTACATTGTCTACAACATTTTTCTGTCCCCACTTTTCTTTACTAGAATTAAAGGTTTTCATATCTAAAACTACTTTTGCCTTTAGTCCCCAACTTTTCTTCTAGATATTTCACTGCTTCCTTCTTCTCCGGAGTTGGATCTAGAATATAACAAAGCATATACTCTCCTTCTGTTTCTACCTTTGCCTGACTTGCTAACTCGTCATAATGTTTTATATCGCAAAGAAAAACTGGATCCAATCGCCTAACTGCCTCTACCCCGAAGCTCTTATGACAAATTTCTTCTCCTGAAGATTCCCGCACTGAAATGTCATCAAATTGCTGCAAATATGCACTTGCAATTGCTTTTTCCTCATCTGTACCTTTATACTCTGCATATCCAAGTGAGGTTGCATATGCGAGCTTTTTTTTGTTCTCATCAACAAAATCAAGGAAAAATGTGTATCCAACCAATCCGACATAACTCTGTACCCATAATTGATCTGAACCCACCATAAATGAATCACAAAAGCGATTACATTCTTGCATTTCATCTATTGACCTCTCTTTTGATACAGGAAAATGTTTTTCCATAAATTTTATATTATTTTCTGTCACCGGTTCCCATTGTCCTCCGTCAAGTTTAGGAATCCTGAGCATAATTGCTAACAAATTCATATCATCTAGAATCTTTCCTAATGCAAAATATGTTAACACACTTCCATAATTAGCTGCAAACCACCAACCAACAAGTCCTACATCATATCTCCATTTTTGTCCATACCACAAAGATTTATGGTAACCATCTTTTTCTAAATGATTAAAGAAAAACTTACGTCCTGGATGTGCTTTATTAGGTCTAACTAATTGTCCATTGTATTTTACTGCAAAATCCAAGGGTGCTTCTTTGCATAATTTCATCTGTGGTCTTACCTTTTCGAAAATTTCTTTACCCTTTTCCGTATTTAACAAGGACCAAAGATGTTCCTTTCCAGTCATTACAAGTTTTATCCCAACGATGTATCTGCCAAAAATCTCCCAATGTAATATCCCCCACACGATTGCGGTTTGCATATCGACATTGTTTACAACATTTTCTATTAATAATCCCTCCTAAAAATCCGTCATTCCATTTTGACTGATTCCATGCAGCATTAAAAACTGTTCCATCTTTAAAATAAATTGTAGTAGGTGTTGACCAACCATAAACCGTTTTATCTCTAAAATTTACTTCTTTGATTTCTTTTCCATCTGCTGTTTCCTGCACAAAAGATTGATATGCCGTTACTGAATTTGCTCCATGGCACACCAAATCTGCTGTATATAGCCCATTTCTATCTCCTCCTAAAAAGAAATACAAACCTGCTACCTGACATGGACATCCAACAAATAAAACTTTTTGTCCTTGTTTTAATACTTCATCTATTTTCTTATATACATTCTCTGTGCTACTTTGAACATATTTAGATCCCCTTAATTTAGGCAAGTCTTCTTTTTTGTTAATTATAATATGTTTCACTTCCATATAATCTTCTGTATATGCTGCCCCACATACAATACCATTTTCCTCTAAAATAACATTTGCCATCAAGGTAAACATACCGCCAGACGAACTCACTTGCCTTATCTCGTTTTCTGCCATCATAGCATAGCAAGCTCCCTCTTGGTGCTTCATAATCTCTGCTTTTTCCACGTTAAGTTCTGGACAAACTTTTTGACACTGTTTACAATTTATACATAGTTCTTGATTAACTTTAGGATATATAAATCCCTCGGAATCGAATACCATATCAATAGCATTTACAGGGCATTTATTATAACATGCACCACAACCTGTACATAACTCTTTATTTAATCTCTCGATAGTATCTTTCATTTTGTATTCTCCTCATATAATTTTCCAATAATTGTTAAATAAGAACCAATTTATTTGCTTTGATTTTCGTAAACTATTTTATTTATATTTGCTTCTAACTCTCTTATTTTTTGTTGCATTTTATCAATGCAATAAAGTTTCTCACTATTTAACACTCTTGTTTTTAACCTGTTTTTCAACTTTTGTTCTTTAAATAAATTCTCTGGTGTATTTATCATTGTTGCTCCTGTAAGAGAATCTATCACATTCGCGATATATACGTATATATCATCAGTATAATAAAGTGGTGCGCCGCCCCATATATGATTTTCTGAAGCGTATGTAAGCGGTGGTAATTTAATTTTCTTACAATTTGGTAAATATTCATATAAAATAGTATATAATTTTCGAAACCATTGATTGTATTTCTGTACTTGATAATTACCTACATAATCCCGCGCTTTTCCGTTATTTGATAATACTTTTTCTGCATACATTGCCTCTATTACATATATATCTTCTTGTCGATATCCTTTAGGATTATTTTCTGACCAAGTTATATCTTCAGCAAATTGTTGGAATTTTCTTCTAATTTCTTTTTCTTCTATATCAAGTGGAGAAATATTTTTATCAATATGTAATTTAGGATTTTTACTAATATTTTCAAAAATTCTATCAACTTTAGACCATATAGGCAAAAACATTTCATTATTTTCAGATTTTATTTTACATCTTCCAAGACGTTCTTCCGCCAAGTCTATAAGTAAAATTTTAGCTTTACTGTTTTTAAGTTGTCTTATCGCATCTTGATTCAGAACTGTGTCAAAACATTCTTTTTTCATACTTTTTAATATTCCCCTCAGGGATTTTATAATCTAATGCTATTTTATTCTGGTACAAACAGGTAATAGGATTTCTTTGAATACATGCATTAATTTTATACCTTCCCGGAAAAGAATACCTGAATATATCCCTAGACACACAACTCCCTAATGTATCAATATATATAGGTTCATATTCTCGCTTCAACATTCCCACATCATTTTTTAAAATATCCATCTGTCTTTTTATCTCATACATCATACTACTATTAGCCGCCCTTGTTTCTGTCCTATTTTTCAGCGACTGCTCTTTAAACAGATTCTCCAACGTATTTACCTGAGAATATCCACAAGCCACATCTAAGGCTCTCTCAAAATAGAAATATGTATCCTGCATATAATGCAATGGGTGTGTCCCTCTTATATGGTTTTGTGAGGAATGTGTAAACTCCGGCAGCTTAATAACCTTGCAGTTCTGGAAATACTTATAAAAAATCAGATATACTTTTCTAAGCCATTCATTATATTCATGCAGCTTATACTTTCCATCATGCTTATGTATATTTCCGTCATTTCCCAGAATATCCGGCGTATAAAGAGATTCAACCACAATCACATTTCTCTCCAAAATATCCTCTGGGATTTTCCTCGCTATACAGAATATCCTTTGCAAATTTCTTTATCTTTTCTTCCACTTTCTGCATATCCATTTCCAGCATTGGATATCTCTTTACAATAGAATACCTTTCATTTCCTTCAAAAAGATTATCCAGGAATTCCCCTTGATTTTCTGCCTGTGCCAACATCGTGATTCCATTTGGTCCTTTGATTTCACAGCGTTCCATAAACTCGTCCGCCAAATCCAGCACCAGAATCTCAGAACGTTTGTTTAATAACAATTCCGGCAGATTTCTGGACATTTGGGCTCTCAGCATGACTTTGTCATAGCTTGGCATCTTTAATTCATCTACTTCTTTCTTATCCATAAAGATGGAGTTTTCATATAAAGAAGTAATGGGCAAATTTCCTGCGCTTTTATAAACCTTATACTTTCCTGGCTGTGTATGACGAAAAATATCTCTTACCACACAGCTTCCAAACACATCAACTTGTACTGCCATAGTTTCTCTTATAATCCTCCTTATACTTTTTTATAATATGCAAATATTGGTTTTTCACCCTTTTTTCTGTAATCCGATGAAATGCAGGTGTCACACACTTTAATATTGCTTCTTTCTTACTCAACCACACCCATAACGGCGGTATTTTTCCCCGGGATATTCTGAAAATCCTTCCACTGCAAAAATGCCACATTGCCAGTGTGCACAAATACTTCAAATCCTGACGTTGATTATTATGAAATTCTGTAAGCCGTTCTTTCCATTTTTGGATAAACTCTTCACCATCTTCTGCTTGTCCCCACAAAGCATTGACAACAAGCGCATTTCTAATATCATAGTAAATGATAATGGGGTTTTCACGATATTCATATGTTTCATGCCATACTTGAACGCCTGGCAACGTTAAAGTTTCTTTTTGCTGCCTCAGTCCAAACTCTACATCGTCGCAATGGATAAAAAAAGGAAACGGACGTCCATGCAAAATACTCTGTATAGGATAAGTACAGAACCACCAGCCACCATAATCCCCTGTCCTCTCTTGTTCCAGAATATTTTCCTGCAGACACATATCCAGATTGCCGCCTATATGAATAATATTTCCTTTATTCCAACGCTCTACAGCAGTATACTGAACCTTTCGTTTATCTAAACGGAACATTCTGCCTGCAATAGGTCTGTCCTGGTATTCCCCCTTTAACAAACTAAGAAAAGCATATAAGCGATAAAAACTTTCCATCTGAAATTCCACATCATCGTCCATAAAAATTACATGTGTATAGCCATGTGTCTGCTGCTCTCTCTGAATCTCTTCCAGACCCCTGGTAAAACCTCCGGTTCCTCCGCCGGCATTAGAATTTTGAAAAACTTTTAAATAGTCACTATCCATAGGACTGACAAAATCTTGTCCATTATCAATAACAAAGACATGCAGTTTTCCATAAAATTCTGTCTGTGACTGGAAAAAGAAGCTTTCTGATATTTTTCGAAGGTTTTTTTCTAATTGCTGCTGTCTGTGATATGTACAAATATTTAATGCAAGGCGAACATCTCTTTTCTCATGTTCCTGTACACATATATATCTTGCTCCGTAATATTTTACAGAACTTTTAGCACATACTTTCCAGTAAAGAGTTCCACTCCTTATTTCTTCTGGTATATTGATACAAATGGTCTTTGCACTTTCCAGGTGATACTCATGCTCATAAACAAGTCTGTTTTCCTCTCTGTTTTCAAGAACCTCTATAAGGAATTTAAAATCACCTTGTACTCGCAATTCAAGTATTACATTCTCTAAATTCGTATACTTCTTCCAATACCCTATATCAAGTGCATTCATATAGGTATCTGTCTGCAGCGCTTCTCCTGCCAGCAACGTTATACCTTCTGCTGTTCTGTTTGCTGTGCCTGTTTTCCGAAAATAAAGTTCCTGAGCCTTGCACACTTCATCTGGAAATAAAAAATTTTGTATAACCATATTTCTTACCTATTCCAAGTTCATCTGAAATTTTTCCAAGGATATAACATCTTCTAACCACTCCTGATTTCTATATAAAAGTTCAATAGGGGCAAAGGCATCTCTGCCGCTTATCTCCGGAACAGTTCCGATTCTCTCCTGAAATATTTCTGCAAAATCCAAAATTCCTCTCTGCACTTCCTGCACATGAATTTCTTTCCTTTTTTCACAAAAACAATATCTTTCCTCTTTCTCTGTGAATCCTCGGAAGGAAGGGGACTCTGAACATAACAGTAATTCCACAATGACATTGTGTCCTTTTCCGGGATTATGTACTTTCCACGCATCTCTGTTCTTTGTCTGAGAAAACATGTAACTGTCTAATTTCTGTTCGTAGAAAAATCCCTGACTTGCATCCGGCTCCTGATTGTGAATGCTATTGGAGCCTGCAATCAATCCAAGAATCTCACAGTTTAAATTCCAGATATGATTTACTACATAATTTAATGCGATAGCGCCGCTTCCGGCCCAGCCCACATCAACTGCTACTGCTCTTTTACAGTTTCTTAAAATTGGTTCGTAATATTCTTTTCCTGCTGCAATCTGCCCCTCATAATGACGTAATACCTCATTCCAATGTTTTTGCAGAAATTCTTTTACTATTTCCACATTTCTGTCGGTTAATACAGCCTCTTCTGTATACCCCTCCATTTCAGGCAGCATATCTTCTAATTCCATAGAAGCAAATATTTGTTTCATAGTATAATTCTGATTTACTTTATGGTATAAAAATCTTCTAAAATAATCATATTTATAATAATTTGCAGACATTTTCACAGCGGCTAAACGGGACCAGTATACATAATTCCATTTCTGAGTTTCCTGCGGATACATTTTCCTGTATACTTTACTCAGAATCTCCCCATCTCTTGCCAAAAACAGAATTTTATCTATCTCATATTTTTCAGCCCAATCATGAATCCATTTGCAATATCCCAAAACAAACAATCCGCCATATACAAAACCAAACTCATAGGCTTTGGAATAAGAGGAAATGCCGCAGTGCAAGTGCGCGTCTACCAGTCCTCTGTACATACTTCCTATAATCGCAGACATATCTTCTGCACGGTACTTTCTTCCAAGTCCATTGACATTCGGGTAATACCAGGTATCAAATTGATGCTGTCTGGCTTGCTTTATATCCGATTCTTTATTATCACCTATATGAATATAAGTAAATTTTCTGCCTGTTTTTTCTTTTACAATCTCATATAGATTTCCCTGATTTTTAGACGCTCCATAGTCGCAGGAAACAAAGTAAGAAAAAAATTCCGGATACCCACAGTTTCTCAGCAATTCCTTCAGATACTTTTCGCCGAGGTACATATCTGAGATAACTATCATTTTTTTCCCCAGCTTCTGTAATGCTCCAACGACTTCCAACATGTACGGATTTCCAAAACAGTAGGTTTTCTCACATTCCCATTCTGCCTGCATTCCCATCTCCCTTGGAATGCCTGTTTCTTCCTCCATTGTCTGCCAGATATCTTCGTAGCTTACTTCTCTGTTTCCCTGATATTTCTGCTTTTTCTTTCTGCTTTTCTCTTCCATTTCCATACGGATTCTGGCAAAGTCCATATATTCCAGCTTCTGCCCTGCCATATGAAACAAATCACCCGGTTCGGAAAAAGGTCTGAAAATCAGTGTGTCAAACACATCAAAGGAAATCACATCATATTGCACCAATTTTTCCACCAGTTCTTTTGGTGTATCTCTTTTCTGCTCTACTGATTCACTCTGTTTACGGTTCAGCTTTTTGTTTTCATAAAATTCATCAGTTCCAATACTTCCTGCCGGATTCTTCTTAAAAACATGATATTGTATATTCAGTTTTATAAGATAAATCCAGGCTCGTATTCTTCCTTTACCGGAAACTTTTTTTCGATATCTCTGATATCGAAAAGCAATTTCCGGATTTTGATTCACTGCTACATTATATATTTTTTCTATAATCTGCATTCTTTTACAACCTAACCATTCATTTTTTCATATGCACGGCAAACATCTTCTGCACGACCTACTGCCTTAAGCACTCCTTTTTCAATCCACACTGCTTTAGAGCAGTTCGCTTTAATTACTGATGGCGAATGCGATACAATAAGAACGGTAGAACCTCCTCGCATCATTTCTTTGATACGTCTTTCACTCTTTTTCCTAAAGAACATATCCCCGACACTGAGCACTTCATCTAAAATCAAAATTTCCGGAGTATCACGTACCGTTGCAATGGCAAAACCTAATCTGGAAACCATACCGGAGGAATAATTTCTGACTTTCTCTTCCATGAACCCTTCCAGCTCTGCAAATTTTACAATTTCGTCATATTTTTCATCTATAAATTCTTTGGTATAGCCAATCACTGCGCCATTTAGATATACATTCTCTCTTCCAGTAAGTTCAAAATCAAAACCGGTTCCCAAAGTAAGCAGCTGAATCTTACTTCTGTCAACTTCTACCGTTCCTTTCGTGGGCGTAAGCACACCTGAAATAATCTTTAAAATCGTACTTTTTCCGGAACCATTTGTTCCGATAATCCCTACAACCTCACCTTTTTTCACTGTAAAACTCACATCGTCCAGCGCTTTAAATTTTTCCACGTGGCGCTGTCCCTTTAATGTCCGAACTGCCAGTTCTTTGATACTGCTGGACTCATCTTTTTCTTTTTTAAATTCCATGGTCACATGTTTTACAGCGATTTCTATTTCTCTGTTATCTACAACCGGCAGTTCTTCCTCTACACCCAATAATTCTATGTTTTCTGTCTTTTCTTCAGAAGAAACTTGCAGTTCTGGCGCGGCTTTTTTCCTGTTTTTCTTTTTTCTCATTTTTTTCTTATGGGAGAGAAGAAACTGTACACTGAGCAAAAGAATTAATGCCACGGTTAAACCTGCAAACAATGCAGCCATTCTTCCTGTTAGAGCAAATCCACCCTTTTCCTCTGTTTCCTGCACATTCTGCGTGTTTAACCCTTCTTCACCGGAATCAGCCTTTTCTAAATCTGTTACCGGCTGAGCTGCTGTTTCCTGTTTTATTACTTTTAATTCATAAACTGCTTTATCACCTGAAAGACTGGTTGTCGTAATGGTAACTATATTTTCCCCTGCCTGAAGATTTACCGGAGATATTTCCACCTGTGTCTGTGCATCTAAAGGTTCTGCCTTGAGATTTAATTCTTCTGTTTCAGAAGATACCTGAATCTCATAATTTGAAAGCTCCGGCTGAAAGTTTTCTACCGGTGTTCCGTCAATGGTAATTCCGGAAAGCTTACAGCCTTCCAGAACCGGTATGTTCACAGGTACACTTACCGAGTTTTCTACCGTAACCTGTCCTGTCTGGGTAGCAAGCACAGCGTTCTGAATCGTCACTTCTGTTGTCCCGGATATTTTAGGAAGAAACTGAAGCATCTCCATAATTTCTTCCTCGCCTGTACCTGTTTTCTTTACGCTTATTTTTCCCGGTTCTGTCAATTCGCCGCCGGAAACGTATTCCAGTTTTTCTGCATCATACAAAACAGTGATTTCTGCTGAAAGCACTGCTGTTTCTGCTCCTGCGTATACGCCTATTGGCGATGTTTCATGTAAGTTCCATTGATACTCTTCTGAACCAAAATGGATATTCTCTCCTGCTGCACGGACTGGAATAACGAACAAAAACATACTTATGAAAAGTGCAGCCAGCCAACTGATATATTTCTTGTTTTTCTTCATAATTACCCTCACTACATTTTCTGCATAATATTATTTTTGTTTTTCTCAAAAACAAAACTGCCTATTAAAAAAGCTCCCAAACTCCATATGACCATTCTGATAATTTCATCTGTTGCCGGATTCTGACCATACATAATCACTTCCCTTGCTGCATTAATAAATCCAAAAATCGGATTGTAAGTTACCAACAATCTCACATTGTCCGGCAACATATCTGCCGGATAAAAGATTGCGGAACAGTACATCCACAGAGTCAGCAATACCGAATAAAGATGTTTTACATCTCCAAAAAAAACATATGCAACTGAGAGCATATAAGAAATTCCCAAAGCAAATAATAATAAACAAAATATAATCAAAGGAAACCATATCACTCTCCAGGTTATTTTTATCCTAAAGAATAACAATATTCCCACATATGGGATTAGAGAATATCCTAGGTTTACCAAGGCTGTATAAACTCTGGACATTACAAATATTTTCGTAGGAAAACGAACCTTAATCAGCATATTTTTATTATCGACCAAGGTAGTCATGGCTGCATTGGTTGCTCCAGTAAACATGGTCCATATAATCATTCCAGTAAGATAATATACCGGATAATTTTCAATCGATTTTTGAAACATTTTTGAAAAAATCACAGTTAATACAATCATAGAAAGCAATGGATTTAAGACACTCCATACAATTCCAAGATAAGACCTTGCATATTTTCTCTTTATTTCCCGTCCTACCAGTTCTTTTAGAACAAACTTATATTGTTTTCTCTGTGCCCTCTTATCTCTCTTCGTCATTTTTTTCTCCTTGTTTTTCTGTAATAATAATTCTTTCTTATATAGAGAAGATATTTATAAAGCCTGTACATAAACAAGTGATATCCCCTTCTCTTTCCAAACCTTGCCACGCTTCCCTCGTACCAGGCACTTTCTTTCACATACATATTCCGAAATCCCAACATTACCAGCGCTTTGTTCCATACATGGTTTGCACAAAGTTCTGCTTCATTCAGCTCCGCTGCCACTTCTTGTTGTTTTTCGTCTAAAACATCATCAGAAAACTCCAGCTTTCCAAAAATTTCTCCTTCTTCCTCAGTGGGATACCCCATGAACAGTCGAAAAATCTTTTTTATCGTATCCCGGTATTTTACACAGTCTATTTCTTCTATATTTTTTATCTCTTTTATTGTATTTCCTGTAAACGCTAAAAGCCCGCTCTCCAGCCTTTGCATAAACCTCTGACGTTCTGCCGGAATAACCGCATAGCAAGGTTCATATGCTTTTTCAGTTCTCCTGTAACTCATGGTCATGCCATGAGGCGCGCTGAAAATAGCTTCAAAAAGACAGTTACTGAAATATACTTTTTCCCGCAAACCTTTTTCCGGGCTGAAATAATAACAGAAGTATTCTTCTCTGTTCACATCTTCAGGCAACTCATAAAGCCCCCAGTAGTATCCTGTCAGTGTTTCTTCTCTTCCCAGCTTGTTTAATACCATATTCAGTGTTTTTTGCATGGACCCAACCCAGCCGCTGTCTACCAGAGCAGACTTTTCTTTATCCAGAAGCCCTTCCTGTTCCAAATAGCCTTTCAAAAAGGGATATGCCTCTCGGGAATGACGAGCGACACATTCCATAAAAAAATTGCAGTTCTCCAGCTTTTCTCTGACAGAAGTCAGTTCTGCATAAGGAATACTCTCTTCTGCATCTCTGCCTTTGAAAACTTCTTTTAAAACATGCTTTTTTTCCCTTTCTTCCAAACCGCCTCTATTTAAAATTTTATCTAAATTTACATCAATTCCACCTCTGCAGATATATTCCAGCGCATCTTCCATGTTCATATGAAAGCTTGGAATCCGCAAAGAATATCTGGAACAGCTCAGATAACGGCACTCTATTGGCAAATGCCACTTTTCACAGTAAAGGAGTGCACACCGATACATAAAATATCCATCTCTCGCCAAAAAATATAATTTTTTTATCTGTTTTCTCTCTGCTTCTTTCAATACCCACAAAATAAAGCTGTTTAAAGCAGGTCCTAATACGCTCTCTATCCTGGAATCTAATATATTTTCTTTTGAACAATCCTGGACTTTACCATAAACGGTATGATTTTTCCTTAAAATTGCCCTGTACTTATCCAGTTTCTCTTGTTCTTTGTTCCCTTGCATACGTTACTCTTCTCACACTTTTCTTCATATATTTTACAAAATCCGGAGATACCAGTCCTGCCACCAGAGGTTTTACCACATAAGGCACTGTACGAAATTTCAGGATTCCCAGTTTCTTAAAGCCTTCATAGCGTACCTTTACCTCTCTGACTCGATAACAATATTTTCTCTTTTTATAGCCTTCACGATCCTCCCGGTATTTTAAAAGATTTTCCTGCAAATTGTATCCTTTATATCCTTGCTCATGAAGGCGCATAAATAGTTCATAGTCTTCGCAGCGCATGGTTTCTGCTGCCACCTTATATCCGTTTAACCGCTCAAGAATCTTTTTCCGAAATACTACAGACGGGTGTATGTACGGAGAATAGGACAAAAAATCTTCCTTACAGGGAATTTTCTGCATTCTTTCAATCCCCCATACTCCATTCTCATCTATAAGCTCTGAGTTTGAACCTGCCCATTGATATTCTCTGTGATTCTCCAAAAACCCATACAGTTTTTCCAGCCTGTCCGGCATGGAAATGTCATCATCGTCCATTCTGGCAATGTACCTTCCTTTTGCCTGTTTTAGACATTCATTAAGCCCATAAGCCAATCCGTGATTTTTTTCATTCCGAATCAACCTGATTCTTTTATCCAGTTTTGCAGTTTTCTCAATAACAGGTATGTATCTTTCATCTGAACCATCATCATAGATCAGCATCTCCCATTGCTGAAATGTCTGATTGATAATAGAGCGTACCGCCTGCTGAAACTGTACTTTATTCTTAGGGTTGTAAACCCCCATAATAACACTGATTTCTATTTGTTCTTTTTTCATCTCTTCGACAACTTCCTGTCAATATCATCATAAACATCCCGCATAATCGTATTTGTATACTTACATTGAAAGGATTCCACAGAATCTATGCAATTCTGTTTCATTCTTTTCTTTTCTGCCTGTGTCCTGGTTTTCAGCCTTTCCAAGCCTTCACAGAAACCACTCACGTCATTCCAGGAACAAACCCAGCCATTTTCCCCTTGGCGCATATATTCCCGCGTCCCACGATTATCTGATGCAAGCACCGGAACACCCATAGCCAATGATTCTAACCCAGCCATACCAAGTCCTTCTCTCCTGGAAGGAAAAACAGATATATCCGCACACCCTAAAATTTCCCATACATTTCTGCAGTACCCGTACATGGTCACGGTATCCTGTAAACACCATCTGCGAATATCCTCCCGAATCCTGTTTGCAAAGAAACCATCCCCGCAAATACCGTATCGGATATGCTCCAGGTTCTTTTTTCGATGCCTCATTCTAAGCAATGCTTTGAGAATCACTTCCTGATTTTTATTCTCATTCAGTTCTCCTACTGATACCAGAAAAAAATCTTCTTTTCCTATTCCCAATTCCCTTCTTTTTCTTTCCCGCTCTTCGGAAGACAGGGGTTTGAATTTTTCTGTATCCAGTCCTACACCGGGAATTTTATAAACTTGTCCTCCACGTTTCAGGCGCATTTTCTTCGCATTTTGATAATCTTCTTCATTGATAACCACCAATGCATCCGTATATGGCGCCAATAACTTCTCTACCGCAAAATAAACAGAGTTATTTATCAGCGGCGCCCCTTTAAAAAAATGGAACCCATGTGCCGTATAAATAACTCTGAGCTTTCTCTTTTTATAATATCTCCCTATAAGTCTGCCCAGAACTCCGCCTACCGGCGTATGACAATGTATTACCTGAATATGGTATTTATCTACGATTTCAATCAGTTGTTGAAATGCCTTCCAATTGTTCTTCAGCATATAAGGTGATCTGGCAATATCAACATGATGCAATCGGACTCCTTTTTCTGTCACTTCTTTTTCATCAAACAGATAGTGCATATCATAGGTATTAGAGGCATAATGTACTCTATATCCCATAGACTGTAAGATTGCTACATTTTCCATTTCAAACTTGTATAAAAATCCACCGGTTGTTGCCAGAATCAATATATTTTTTCCCATAAAACAAATTTCACCCCCCCCCGAAAGATTTCGGGGAGGGCTCCTTGCTTATAATAACTTCATTCTATTTCCTAATCTTTTTTTATCATACACCATTTCTACATATTTTTCATCTATTTTTATAAAATAATTATTTTTTTTATATTTTTATCTTTTATCCCTGTTTTCTTACTTCTTGTAATTCAAAAAAAAGAAGCCACACTTCCCTGCAGCTTCTCTTCTTTTCTCAGATTTCAATATTATTCAGTTCCTCGTCATTCTCGCTCTCTTCATGCTTATATCCCACAGTTCCTGCCACCACATATTCGTGGAATTTTGATTCGTAGTAAAATTCTTTCACCAGAGAGAAATTCTCTATCTTTCCTGTACTTTCCACATGCATCAAGGGCCCGGTACACGGTATAATCTCTTCGCCAATTTTAATATGTTCCTCATCATAAGGCACAATGGGCAAGTCCTGACGAATCAGTTCCAAAATCCTGTTCTCGATTTCCTCCAGATCAAACGTGGGCTTGTCTGCATAATTAATCATAAAGCCATGCTTGATTCCGGAACGAGTGTAGGTTGGACGCTCAATATCCCTGACGCAATACCCAAACAAATCCTCTGCGCTGTGTGCCATTTTCCGGTAAATCAAAGACTTAAACACAATATCCGCAATATTTCCCGGCAAAGGTCCAAATAAAGAGGGTCTTGTAACAATGACTTCTTCTCCGATTCCAATGAGCAAATCTGCATTTCGCTTCAGCACGGGATAAAGGATTTCAAAATGCTCCACAATTACCCGTTTCTGCTGCTCTGTCACATGACGAACTGCCTCTGCAATACGCTCCAGAGGCACATACTTCATGGCTGCGCGAACGTCCACATGAAAGGTTCTGGGCGTATAAAACCCCACGTCATCTGAATTTAAAAGAGGCATGTTCAGAATGTCAAATTCATCGTCCTCCTCTACCGTCTGGATTCCTGGAAACATACCTTTAATCAGCATACTTTTTCCTGAATCCTTGGCGCCGATAATCCCGATAATCCTGTCAAAGGGATTCAAATACATCTGGGTAATCTTCATGCCCAGTTCCATGACCCTGCGGTTTCCTCTCGGCGCAAAGAAAAAATTATAAAGGTTGCATTCATGTCTTACATTGTTATAAATCATAGAAATACCCTCATTCCAATCCCAATTTATAGTTATCCTTATTTTACCACAAATCAGACAAGAAAGCGTCTATTATTTTCTTTTTCTTACTTCAAAAATCCGCTGATAATCTGTTCTTCTGCCTCTTCTTCTGTAAGTCCCAGCGTCATAAGCTTTACAATCTGTTCTCCTGCAATTTTGCCAATGGCTGCCTCGTGAATCAGAGCTGCATCTGAATTGTTTGCCGTAATCTCCGGGATAGAACTGATTTTCGCATTTCCCACAATAATAGCATCACATTCTGTATGTCCGCTGCACTTTGCATTGCCGTTTAATACAGACTGAAAGAGCTGATAAGAATCGTCCTTTGCCACAGAGCGGGATATAATATTGGCACCGGAATCCTCTCCGTTTAAGTCCACAATAAAGCGACTCTCAGCCCTCTGCTCCCCATGAGTCATCAGTCTTTCCATAACCTTTAAAGTTGCATGCTCTGCAAGTTTTGCCGTAGTTTTGCGAATGGTGGAATCCACACCCTTTATTTGGGCTGTGTCCATTTCCATATAGCTGTTTTCTCCGATTTCCACAATGGTTTCCGGATTCATAATACGCTGTCCCTTGCCATCTCCGCTACCGTAATGCTTTTCCACATATTTTACTCTTGAATTTTTGCCAATGAAAAAGCTGTGGATACCATCATGCTGGCTGGAATCGTCGGTTCCGCAGTGAATACCGCAGCCTGCAATAATGGTGACGTCGCAGTCATCTCCAATATAAAAATCATTGTATACGGTTTCTTTTATCCCTGCCTGACTTAACACAACCGGAATATGAAGGCTCTCATTTTTTGTACCCGGCTTGATTTTAATTACAATGCCGTCACCCTGTTCTCTTGGAACAATTTCAATATGCTCGGTGCTGTTTCTTGCCTCTGTCTTTCCGTTTGTTCTGATATTATAAGCACCTACAGGGATTTCATGCAGCCCTGATACTGCCTGTAAAAGCTCTTTCTGTATGGTATCCATTAGTCCTGCACTCCCTTCTGCCAGATGCTGCAGCCTGTATCTGTTTCCGCTGCGTTTAACAGTGCCGGAAGCACCTCGTCCTTGCTTCCTCTTCTTACCAGCTTACCGTCTGCAATCACCAGAATTTCATCTGCTGTATTTAAAATTCTCTCCTGATGAGAAATAATCAAAATGGAACCGCTCTGCTGTTTATGCATGTTTTCAAATACATGAATCAGGTTCTGGAAGCTCCACAAATCAATGCCTGCCTCCGGCTCGTCAAATACAGAAAGTTTTGTACCTCTTGCCATCACAGTGGCAATTTCAATACGCTTCATCTCTCCTCCGGAAAGGCTTCCGTTTACCTCACGGTTAATATAATCCTTGGCGCAAAGCCCTACTTCAGAAAGATACTGACAGGCGCCGGACAGGGAAATCTCCTTTCCTGCTGCCAGATGAATCAAATCAAAAACTGTTACACCTTTAAAGCGTACCGGCTGCTGAAACGCATAGCTGATGCCATGCTTCGCCCTTTCTGTAATGCTCCAGTCTGTAATATCCTCTCCATCAAAGAAAATCCGTCCTTCTGTGGGCTTTTCAATTCCTGCAATAATTTTTGCAAGAGTAGATTTTCCTCCTCCGTTTGGTCCTGTAATGGCTACAAATTTATTGTCCTCCAGGGTAAAGCTTACATGCTCCAGAATTCCCTTCTCTTCGTCTTTGGAATCCTCAGGAACACGAAAGGAAACGTCCTTTAATTCAAGCATGGTTTCGTCCTCCGTTCTCTATCATGAAATTGTCCTTTGGCAAAGCCAAATATTAACAATTTTCGTCCGTTTTCTATTATATAATTCTGTTTTCCTATTGTAAAGGGCTTTTTTTCAATACATCTGGTTCCACTGCCGAAAGGTTTGTGGGTATACTCTTTCATACAGACATCATACAGATAAATGGAGAGAGAATACACTTATGGATATGAAAAATTTGAATTTAACCGTAGACGAACTGAAAATCCTTGCTGAAAACGGACAAAGGGATTTCATTTACGGTGTGGGCTATTACTATGAAAATGGTATCCGCACTGCCGTGGATTACAAAGAAGCAGTACATTGGTACGAAAAAGCAGCCAAAAAGGAGCATGTAGAAGCAGCGATGCACCTGGCGCTTCTCTATGCCCAGGGCAAGGGTGTGGAAAAAGATGACAAAAAGGCTTTCTTTTATATGAATCAGGCGGCCAAAAGCGGAAATATGAATGCCCAGTACAATATGGGGCGCTGCTATGAAGAGGGCATTGGCACTAAGCCTGATATTTCCAAAGCCTTTGACTGGTACAAAAAGGCTGCTGCACAGGGAGATTTTCGCGCCATGTGCTGTATGGGTGCACATTTTCTCTCAGGAGAAGTACTCCCTTATGAACCGGCAAAAGCATTCCAGCTTTTTGAAAAAGCGGCAAACGCCAATATCCCGGCTGCCCAGTATAATCTTTCCGTACTCTACCGCTACGGAGAGGGTGTGGAAAAGGATATAGAAAAGGCAGATTTCTGGCGAATGAAAGCAGCCCAGAACGGTTTCCGTCTGGCGATTGATGAGCTGGAACACCCGGAAAAGGCAGACGCTGATAAAGAAAGAGAATAAAAAAATAAGGTTTCTCCGACCTGATAAAATCCCCGGGAGCAAGCTGTTTTGCGTATATCTTTCAAACAACTCCTGCTCCCGGGGATTTTCTGCTGCTTTTTTCCGATTTTATTTCATGTATCCGCCCTTCATGGGAGATACGGCATGCTCAGAAAAGATTTTCAGCACGCCTCTCTCATATTTTTGAGGCTTTGGCGTCCAGTTTTTCTTACGTTCCTTTAAAATCTCCTGAATTTCTTCTTCTGTTTTTCTCTCTCCTGCAATTCCCACAATGCGAAGCACACGTTTGGGGATATTCACTTCAATCAAATCCCCTTCTTCCACCAGGGCAATAGGACCGCCCTGGGCAGCTTCCGGTGAAATATGCCCAATAGCCGGACCCTTAGACGCACCGGAAAATCTTCCGTCTGTCAAAAGGGCAATGGAAGCGCCCAACTCTCCGTCAGAGGCAATGGCTTCCGTGGTATAGAACATTTCCGGCATACCGCTTCCCTTCGGACCTTCATAGCGGATAATTACTGCGTCACCCGGCTGAATCTCATGGGTAAGCACTGCGTGAATAGCCTCTTCCTCACAATCAAAAGGACGTGCCTTTAAGGTTGCCTCAAACATTTCCTTTGGCACAACTGTATGTTTTACCACGGCGCCGTCAGGGCACAGATTGCCATAGAGAACCGCAATGCTTCCATCTGTCCCAAAAGGTTTGTCAAATGGCCGAATCACGTCTTCTCGTTTTAATCCTGCTTTTGCCAGGTACTCGTCACATTTGTCATAAAATCCGTTTTTCTTTAAATCTTCCAGATTTTCGCCCAGAGTCTTACCTGTAACGGTCATAACGTCTAAGTGCAGCATATCTTTGATTTCTTCCATAATCGTCGGTACGCCGCCTGCATAGTAGAAATACTGTGCAGGCCATTCGCCTGCCGGACGGATATTCAGAAGGTAATGGGCTCCTCTGTGAAGCCTGTCAAAGGTATCTCCGTCAATTTCAATGCCAAATTCCCTTGCAATGGCAGGCAGATGTAAAAGAGAATTGGTGGAACCTGATATGGCTGCGTGTACCATAATGGCATTTTCAAAGGATTTCAGCGTAACAATTTTATCCGGTGTCAGATTGTGTTCAGCCAGCCATACTGCCTGTTTCCCGGCCTCTTTTGCCACCTTTTTCAAATCCGGACTGGTTGCCGGCATCAGGGCGCTGCCCGGAAGCATTAAACCCAGGGCTTCTGCCATAATCTGCATAGTGGACGCTGTTCCCATAAATGAGCATGCTCCGCAGGAAGGACAGGCATGCTGCTTATAATACGTCAGCTTTTCCTCTGTAATCTCTCCCCGCTCACACATGGCGCTGTATTTCCCAATCTGTTCCAGAGTCAGAAGATCCGGACCTGCGTCCATAACACCCCCTGTCACCACAATGGAAGGAATATTGACTCTTCCTACTCCCATTAAATGTGCCGGCATACCTTTGTCACAGCTTGCCACAAATACGGCACCGTCAAAAGGCGTGGCATTGGCATGGATTTCAATCATATTGGCTATCATATCTCTGGAAGCCAGAGAATAATTGATGCCATCATGTCCCTGAGCTTCGCCATCGCAAATATCCGTTGTAAAATATCTGGCTCCATGCCCCCCAGCCTCTGCGATTCCGTTTCTTGCTTCCTCTACCAGTTCCAGTAAGTGACCGCTTCCCGGGTGACTGTCGCCAAAAGTACTTTCAATCATAATCTGAGGTTTTGACAGGTCTTCCACCTTCCAGCCGGTTCCCAGACGAAGAGGGTCTAATTCCGGTGCGATTTTTCTCAATTCCTGGCTTCTTAATTCCATAAGTCCTTTCCCTTTCTATCACCTGTTTTGAAAATCGTTTGTCTTTTTTGACATCATATATGGTATTTATCTGTGTTTTAACACTTTTTCCCATTTACGTCAAGCATTTAGAAAGGGTTTTCTCTATTCTTCTCTCAACAATTCCACCACACTTCTCTTATTCCATATTTTATCTGTCATAGCTGAAATTCCCACAGAGAGCAGAAGAGAAATCCCAAACACTGC
Organism: Blautia argi; assembly: GCF_003287895.1. Lineage (NCBI taxonomy): Bacteria > Bacillati > Bacillota > Clostridia > Lachnospirales > Lachnospiraceae > Blautia > Blautia argi. The sequence continues at coordinate 2,164,042 of NZ_CP030280.1, forward strand.
CAGAGCCGGAATCAGGGTAAAATGATACTTCATATACCAGGTTCCCGCTGCCAGTCCCCTTACCAGGGTCAGGGACAAAAGCGCGCTCATAAGAAGTCCCAGAATCCCCGCCAACACTGCATAGAGTACCCCTTCGCAAATCATCAGCCTCCGAAGCTGCTTTTTCGTCATTCCAATACTTCGCATGGAAGCAAATTCTCTCTGTCTGGCAATCACTCCTGTCAAAATCACATTAATAAGATTCAGAATCCCGATACTGCCCAGAATCACGGATACCACGATTCCAACCATACTGAAGGTTGTCTGTATCTCTTCAAATTCAGCCTCTGCGGTCAATCTGGTAAGCACAGACAGGTTCTTTTTCTCGGAGAGCGCCTCCACCTGCTCATAAAGGCTGTCAAAAGCATCTTTTTCCGCATCGAAAAGACAGTGAATCGGCGTTTGCATTTCCGGGAACATCTGCAAAAATACCGGTTCCGCAAAGGCAATGGATTCATATCCGCCGCTGCTGTAACACATTTCCTGCGCCTGCTCCAGTCCCACGACAGCCAAAACCGTATATTCTTTTACTGTTCCTTTGATTTCTGCTTCAATCACATCGCCAGCATGAAATTCCTGGTCTTCTTTATTATATTCTCCATTATCTCTAAGACCTCCTGCCATAATCACATAATCTCCGGTACAAAGCTTTTCATAATCCAGTGTGCCTTCTATGACTGTCGCCCTTTTTAAAGCGTTTTCGTCAAAGCCATACAGCATACGGTTTCTGTCAAACTCTTCTATGTGCTCTGAGGTTTCTTCTCCGTTTATGCAAAGAATTTTTCCCAAATCCTCCCTTTCTTCTGTCATCATATCCTCTGGCAGCATATAAGTATATACTTTTCCAAAATCTTTTACTCCCTCCATAGCTGCCAATTCTTCTATGGCTTCCCTGTTTACCGTCTTTTTATAATCCTCTGCTCCCATCTTCAGAAAATCCCCGTTTCTGACATCAAAATCAGAGGCTACACGGTTTTTTACAAAGGTTTCCTTATCCATATTGCCTGTATAGTTTAAAACACTGTTCAAAAGTATGGCGCTGAAAGCTATGGACAGAATCACCAGAAAGGTTTTTCCTTTGTTCCTGCTTAAATTTGCCGCTGCCATAGATGCCAACGGAAAACGGGTGTCTTTTCCTTTTCGGTGCGTCTGCTTGCTTTTTGTATTTCCCTGATACTTCAAAGCCTCTACAGGAGAAATACGGCTTGCCATTTTTCCGGGCTTATTACAGCTTATACGCACAGTAAAAAAGGTAAACAAAGCAGCCAGTATCCAAATCCACCAGGAAGGAATGACAAATTCCGCCTCTTTAAAGCTGGTACTTGCCATAACCAGAGGCAGCAATGCGTTTCCTAAAAGCCAGCCAAGTACCAGTCCTGCCGGTATTCCCACAAAGGACAGTACACTGCCCTGCCGGACAATCATATAGCGAATCTGTCTGGGTGAAGTTCCTATAGTTTTCAGCTGTCCGTACAGACGGATATCCTTTTCCACAGAAATCTTAAAAATATTGTAAATAACAAGATAACCTGCCAGCAAAATCAACAGGATTCCAATGGCTATCATAAAAACGGTCTGAGGAGAGGTTGCTGAAGACTGTTCAAAAGCAGGACTTACATGGTGAATCAGATAATCCGCATCGCCTCGTTCTGCTTCGGGATTATATCCCAGTTTTATCAGCAGGCTATCAAGCTGCGCTTCTACATTTTTTTCACTGTGAAAACTGCCTCTCACATCATAACTTTCTTCTGTACGCTGAAGTTTCTCTGCACAGTCTTCAGAAAGCAGCATGGAAGCATGCTCTTCATGTGCCATACCCTCCCAGATACCGCAAAGAGTCATTTCTTTTTCTATGGTCTTCCCATCTTCGGAATATTGCAAAGTCAGCGTATTTCCTGTTTTTGGAGAAACGCCCAAAAGTTTTAAAACCTCTGTATCACAGGCAATTTCATTTTCTTTTTGGGGATAACGGCCTTCTGTCAGCTCCATAAAGCTGTTTTTTGCCGTAGTTTCGTCCACCCAACCTGCATTGACGCTTATATTTCTAAGTTCCGGATTTTCTGCCGCTACTACATAATGCTCTATTCCGGCCACTTCAAAAACATCGTCTTTGGCAAGTTTTTGGGCAGCTTCTTTTGACATACCCTTTAAGGACACCATAAAACGGCTTCCTGCCTGACGGAGCATCTGATTTTTCATAGATACCTGGGCGCCTTCCATCACGGTAGTCAGCCCCATAAAGAGTACAGCAGTGAGCACAATGGCAAGCACAGCAATTCTGTTTCGACTTTTATTTGCTTTCAGACAGTTCTGGGACAGGGTTTTCATAAATTTTCGATTGTTATTTTCCAACAACTTCATGCTCTCGCCCCCTTATTCTGCAATCTTCCCGTCTTCAATATGAAGCATGCGGTCTGCCACCTGCGCCAGTTCCGGGTTGTGGGTAATCATAACAAGGGTCTGCCCGAATTCTGTGGTGGTCATCTTTAAAAGCTGCATGACCTCCAAAGAGGTGTGGGTGTCCAAATTTCCGGTTGGCTCATCTGCCAAAAGTATGGCGGGCTTTGCTGCCAGCGCTCTGGCAATGGCCACTCTCTGCTGCTGTCCTCCGGAAAGATTGTTGGGGAGATTTTCCAGCTTTTCTTCCAAATGCAGCATATGGATAATTTCCTTTAAATAGGTTCTGTCCACCTTATTTCCGTCCAACTCTATGGGCAGGACAATGTTTTGATATACATTTAAAATGGGAACCAGGTTGTAATTCTGAAACACAAATCCTATATTCCGTCTACGGAAAACCGTAAGCTGCTCATCGTTCATTTTTGCAATTTCTTTTCCTCTGATTTTCACACTTCCTGAGGTGGGAACGTCCAGACCTCCCAGCATATTCAAAAGTGTGGACTTACCGCTGCCAGAGGTACCTATAACTGCAACAAATTCTCCTTTTTCCACAGAAACGCTGACTCCGTCTAATGCTTTTGTAATATTTGCACCCTGTCCATAATATTTTTTCAAATCCTTTGTTTCTAAAATATAATCCATGGTGTTTCCTTCCTTTCTTTTGATACTGTCAGCATACAAAAAAATTATCTCAAACTGTTCTCAAAAAAGTAACAGAATTGAGATAATTCCCTTTTCCCTATCCCTCTATCGGCAAATGGATACAGATGGTCGTTCCCTCGCCCACTCTGGAGTGTGCCTCCATAAAGCCTTTTTGCATCATCACGATTTCCCTTGCCAGATACAATCCAATGCCGACGCCCTCCACCTCTGCGGACTCCGGCTCTCTGTAAAACCGTTTAAAGATATCAGGCAGTCGATTCTGCGGGATTCCTCGTCCATTGTCCCGGATTTTAATTCTTACAAAAAAATCGGTTTTTTCTGCCGAAATCCAAATTTTGCCACCCTTTTTTGTATATTTGATTCCATTATCCAGCACATTAAACACGGCCTCCCCTGTCCAGCGTTTATCAAAATAAGCCGTCAGGTTTTCTTCACAGGAAACCTGTATTTCCATCTCCTTTTTCTCTGCAAGAAGAGCTGCATCGCAGACTGCCTGCGCCAAAAGCTCATATACAGAGTTGTTCTTTGGCTGTACCTTTACAAGTCCTGTTTCCATTCTGGACATCTGAATCATACTCTGCATAAAAAACTCCAGCTTATCCACCTGATGCTCAGAGGCTTTTAAAAAATCCTCCCTTTTTTCCTCGGAAATCCCCTTCCGCTCCAAAAGATTATGATACATGCGGATTCCGGCAATGGGAGTTTTCACCTGATGAGAAATATCAGAAATCATGGATTCCAATTGCTTTCTCTGCCGAAGATTCTCCTCTGATTTCATTTCTATGATTTCATAAAGACGGCGCATACGCATCTGGATTTTTCCCATAAGGGTTTCCTGATTTTCCTGAAATACAATATCCTTTTCCCCTGCAATCATGGCCTCCAGACAGTCCATAATCTGCTCTGTATATGCAAGAAAGCCTTTTCTGGCATAAAGAACGCAAAACACCCCTGCCAGAAAAAATACTGCAGATAAAACCAGCAACAAAAGTTCCATGTTATTTTCCGCCTTTCCACTGATACCCCATTCCATATAAGGTCTTAATATAGGAATGCTCAGAATCTTCCAGTTTCTTTCTCAGACGGTTAATATTTACCGCCACTGCATGCTCGTCCACAAAATTTCCGCCCTGGTCCCAGATTTTCTCCAAAAGAACGCCTTTTGTCAAAACACGGTCCGCATTGGCAATGAGAAGCCGCAAAATCCGGTATTCCGTAGGCGTCATAGAGAGCGGTTCCCCGGCCTTTTGGGCAGTCATTTTATCAAAATCTATGTTCAGATATCCGTCATTATAGAGGCCTCTTTCCTTTGTCCTTCTGCCTTTTCTGAGCGCTGCCTCAATTCGTCTGTGAAGAATGGGCATTTTAAAGGGCTTTGTAATATAATCATCTGCCCCACAGTCAAAACCCATCATTTCGTCCCGTTCCATATCTCTGGCAGTAAGAAAAATAACAGGGATATCCTGCTCCGCCTTCACAGCCCGGCAGAAATCAAAGCCGTCCCCATCCGGCAGATTTCCGTCCAGCAAAATCAAATCCACTTCCCCTTCTTCAAAAAACACCATACCCTCCCTTAAGGTGAAAGCAGAACGCACCCCATAGCCTTCCAGTTCCAGGTCACAGGTCAGCCCTGCATTTAAATCTCTGTCGTCCTCAATCAGTAATATCTTTTTCATGTTTCTTTGTTTCCTTTTTCTGAATTTATTTACTACATCATAGCATTAATGTTTTCTCTGGTCAAAGGTGAAACGTCGTTAAACTTTAAACAATTTTTAGAAAATCTATATTTTTTTTATTGATTTATTGAGGTAAATATGTATAATAGAAAAGAGAACTAGGTTTTTTGGTTCTCTTCAAAAAAGGAACATCTCAGGTCTGTTTTTCAGACCGGATTTTCATGATTATTATGTAAAGAAAAGAGAGGTACATGTAAGATGGCAGAATTGAATTTAAGCAAGTACGGCATCACAGGAACAACTGAAATTGTTCACAATCCTTCTTATGAATTATTATTCGCTGAAGAAACAAAACCGGAACTGGAAGGCTTTGAAAAAGGTCAGGAAAGTGAACTTGGTGCAGTGAACGTTATGACAGGTGTTTACACAGGACGTTCTCCTAAAGACAAATTCATCGTTATGGACGAAAATTCCAAAGATACTGTATGGTGGACTTCTGACGAATACAAAAACGACAACCACCCGGCTACACAGGAAGCATGGGATACAGTAAAAGACATTGCTATCAAAGAACTTTCCAATAAAAAATTATACGTTGTAGATGCTTTCTGCGGCGCAAACAAGGATACTCGTATGGCTATCCGTTTCATCGTAGAGGTAGCTTGGCAGGCTCACTTTGTTAAAAACATGTTTATTCAGCCTACAGCAGAAGAATTGGAAAACTTTGAGCCGGATTTCGTTGTATACAACGCTTCCAAAGCAAAAGTAGAAAACTACAAAGAGTTAGGTTTAAACTCTGAAACAGCTGTTATGTTCAACATCACAAGCCGCGAGCAGGTTATCGTAAACACATGGTACGGCGGAGAAATGAAAAAAGGTATGTTCTCCATGATGAACTACTACCTTCCATTAAAAGGTATTGCTTCCATGCACTGCTCTGCAAACACAGACTTAAACGGTGAAAACACAGCAATCTTCTTCGGTCTTTCCGGAACAGGTAAAACAACACTTTCCACAGACCCGAAACGTCTTCTGATTGGTGATGACGAACACGGCTGGGACGACAACGGTGTCTTCAACTTTGAAGGCGGTTGCTACGCAAAAGTTATTGACCTGGATAAAGAGTCTGAACCAGACATTTACAACGCAATCAAACGTGACGCTCTTCTTGAAAACGTTACTCTTGATGCAGAAGGAAAAATCGACTTTACAGATAAGAGCGTAACAGAAAATACTCGTGTTTCTTATCCGATTAACCATATTGAAAACATTGTTCGCCCTGTATCTTCTGCACCGGCAGCAAAAGAAGTTATCTTCCTGTCCGCAGATGCTTTCGGCGTACTGCCTCCAGTATCTATCCTGACACCGGAACAGACTCAGTACTACTTCCTGTCTGGATTTACAGCAAAATTAGCTGGTACAGAACGTGGAATTACAGAGCCTACACCAACTTTCTCCGCTTGCTTCGGACAGGCATTCTTAGAGCTGCACCCAACAAAATATGCAGAAGAGCTTGTTAAGAAAATGGAAAAGAGCGGTGCGAAAGCATACCTGGTAAACACAGGCTGGAACGGAACAGGAAAACGTATCTCCATCAAGGATACCCGCGGTATCATCGACGCTATCTTAAACGGAGATATCTTAAACGCTCCTACTAAGAAGATTCCTCACTTCAACTTTGAAGTACCTACAGAACTTCCGGGCGTAGATTCCAAGATTCTTGACCCACGCGACACTTACGCTGATGCTTCTGAATGGGAAGTCAAAGCAAAAGACCTGGCTCAGAGATTCGTTAAGAACTTCGCTAAATACGAAGGAAACGAAGCTGGTAAAGCATTAGTTTCTGCTGGTCCTCAGGAATAATTGTAAAGCTGCTTCTGCAGTGAAACTATTCTGAAATAAAAAGAGCTGCCACCTCAACATGTATGGAATACATTTCCTGCATTACTGAGGCGGCAGCTTTTCTCTTTTTATTCTATGCCAAAAAGCCCCTGTATAAGACCTCTGTCAGAAGGACTTCTGATTATTTCTTATACAAGGGCTCTCTTCTATTTTATAAACTTTTTCTGCTGCTTTCCCTTACATTCTCTCCGGTGCATCAAAGCCCAGCAAATCAATGCAGGTTTCCAGAACCTTTTCTGTAAGCATCAGCAGACGAATCCAGGATTTCTGTTTCTCGTTATCCTCTTCTGCCAAAATTCTGGTATTGTGGTAAAAACTGTTAAATGCGTTTGCCAAATCATAAATATAAGAGCAGATTCTGTGAGGCGCTTTTTCCTCGAAAGCAGGCTCAATAATAGAATTAAATCTGGAGAGTTCCAGCATCAGCGCTTTCTCACTTTCACTTACTGCACCGTGGATACTTCCTTCCTCCGGATTTTTTCCCTCTTCTGCATAGCGGCTTAGAATAGATTTAATACGCACAATGGTATACAGAATATAAGGACCTGTATTTCCCTCAAAAGAAGTAAAGCGGTCAATATCAAAGATATAATCCTTTGACGCCTGGTTGGACAAATCTCCGTATTTGATTGCAGACAAGCCTACTAACTGCGCTGTATGCTCTGCATTTTCATCTTTGACGCTGCGGTTTTCTACGATTTTTTTATACATTTCTTCATTGATTTCCGCAATCAGACGTTCCAGACGCATAACACCGCCTTCCCTTGTCTTAAAAGGCTTTCCGTCTTTTCCGTTCATAGTACCAAATCCTACAAAGGAAAGCTTTGTACCCTGGTCCACCATTTTTGCCTTCTTTGCACAACGGAATACCTGAACAAAATGAAGCTCCTGACGTTTATCTACCACATAGATAATTTCGTCCGGGTGGAAATCCTCCATACGCTGTACAATGGTAGCCAAATCCGTGGTATTATACAGAGAAGCGCCGTCTGATTTCAAAATCATACAGGGCGGAATCTCTTTTGTATCGGTTTCTTCTTTTACGTCTACCACCAGTGCGCCCTGATCCACATACGCATAACCGTTGTCTTTTAAATACTGCACCATGTCCGGGATATAAGCATCTGCGTCTGCTTCTCCCTTCCACAGGTCAAAATCCACTTTTAATTTTGCATAGTTTTTCTTCAAATCTGCAACAGATACTTCCATAATATGCTGCCACAATGCCCGATATCCCCGTCTTCCTTGCTGTAGCTGCAAGGTTGCCTCCAGGGCTTCGCTTTTATAAGCCTCGTCTTCTTTTGACTTTCCGCTGGCTGTAGGATAAATCTCTTCCAGTTCGCTCACTGTGAAGGGTGCTTCTTTTGGATATTCCCCTTCGTAGTTCTCATCAAAATATACCAGATCCGGCTGTCTTTTGGAAAGCTCTGTAATAATCAGTCCCATCTGCAGACCCCAGTCCCCCAGATGTACATCACCGATTACCTTATGTCCCAGGAAACGCCCCATTCTCTTAATGCTTTCTCCGATAATGGCAGAACGCAGATGTCCCACATGAAGAGGCTTTGCAACGTTTGGTCCGCCGTAATCAATCACAATGGTTTTCGGTTCTTTGGCTTCCTCTACAGACAGCTTGTCATCTGCCAGCATTTCATTTAAGTATCCTGCCAGATATTCTTTCTTTATTTTGATGTTAATAAAGCCCGGATTCACTGCTTCTATGGCTTCAAATACCTCACTGTCCTGCAGCCTTTCCACCACATCATTAGCAATCATAATCGGGGCTTTTTTATAGGTTTTCGCTGCTGCCATAGCACCATTGCACTGATATTCGCAAAGGTCGGGACGATTAGAAACTGTTGCCTTTGCAAATTTTTCATCATATCCGGCTTCTGTAAAAGCCTTTTTTAATTCCGCTTCTATCTGTTCAATGATTCTCTTCATGTACTTTTACTCCACTTCCACTTTTTTTGAAACTGCCACTGCAAGAGCGCCCTGTCCAATATGACAGGCAACGCTTAAAGACAGGGGATCCATGTGTACCGGCATACCCGGAAACTGGCTCTCCAGTTCTGCCTTCCACTCTTCTGCTTCCTCCGGATTTCCTGCATAAGCAGCTTCCAGACACATCAGACCCTTTTCTGTCTGCTCTTTAAATCTGCCCTCCAAGTCCTTCCGAATTGCCTGAATCATGGTTCGCTTTGCCTGCTTTTTCCCTCTTGCCTTAGAGAATGCGTCCAATTTATCTCCCTGAATTTGCAGAACAGGCTTTAAATTCAGCACAGTCCCAAGAGCTGCCGCCGCAGGTGTGATTCTTCCGCCCTTTTTCAAATATTTCAGGGTTTCCAGAGTAATATAAATGCTGGATTCCCCGGATTCCTGTTCCAGAATTTCCTTTATTTCCCCGGCGTTTCTTCCTGCTTTTACCAGTTCCAGAGCGTCCAGCACGGACTGCCTTTGGGTTACGGAGATTCTCTGATTATCTACTACCTGCACCTTTCCTCCAAATTCCTTTGCCAACACAAAGGCTGTCTGGCAGGAATTGCTCAGTCCGCTGGACATGGGAATGTGTACCAGCTCCTCATAGCTCTCCAGCAGCTTTTCCCATGTTTCCATAACCTCTGCCGGCGATGGCTGAGATGTAGAAATTGCCGCGTCCCTTTCCAGTTGTTTGTAAAATTCCTCCTGAGTCAGAGTAATATCTTCAAAATATAATTGTTCGTCAATATAAAACGGCATTGCAAGAACAGTAATCCCCAGCTCTTCTGCCTGCTTCTGGGTGATACCGCTGTTGCTGTCTGTCACAATTCCGACTTTTCTTTTTTCCATATTTCCAGGCTCCCTTTCTATTTTAAGTCGCTAATTTTAATGATAACATAGAGCCTGTTCAAATACAATCCCTTTTTACATTCTCCTTAAGGCTTCAATCGGACTTAGATTTGCCGCCTTAATGGAGGGAAGCAGCCCGAATACAATTCCGATAACCGTTGAAAAAATCACAGCGCCTACAGCCGCCGGTATACTGATCACCATAGGTGTACCGGATACCTTTGCGATACCTGCTGCCAAAACAATGCCGGCAAAGACACCTAAAATACCGCCAATACTGGTAAGCACGGAAGCTTCTGTGAGAAACTGACCCAAAATTCTCCGCTTATTGGCACCAATGGCTTTTTTCAGCCCAATCTCCCCGGTTCGCTCTGTTACAGAAACCAGCATAATATTCATAACGCCGATTCCGCCTACCAAAAGAGAAATACTGGCAATCCAGAGGAGTTGGCGGTTGGTGCTTTCACTAATCTGCTGCAGTCCCTTTGCCTTTTCCATCATATCTTTTGCTTCATATTGAATGGTTCCCGTAGGAGAGGTAATCGACTCGTTCAAAATCTTGGCGCCCTTTTTCCCTGCTGCGCTCATGGTTTCCGGGGAGGTAGCTTTTACTGATACCATCTGAGGTTCATCATACTGATAAACAATGGGCCAGGTAGTAGTTGGCATAAGCACCAGTCCTCCATTGCTGCTGTAATAAGTGTTATATTCTTCGATGCTGTTAATCACAGGCTCAAATTCTTCGATTTTTTTAATGATTCCGGCTACAGTAAAGGGTTCGCCCATAATCTCCACCGTCTTTCCGATTTCTTCCCCTTTTTCAAAAAGACTGCCTGCCGCTATTTCGTCCAGGAGAATCACCTTTCTGTAATTTTCATAGTCCTTATGGGAAAATCCTCTGCCTCGAACCACCTGATATCCGCAGGTATCCAGATAATCCCTGTCAATTCCCAACACCTTTCCGCCATTGATGCTTTTATCCTTATAATAGATTCCGCTGGCATACTGTCTTGCCTGATAAAGTGTTGCATGTTCCACTTCTTCCAGATCCAGAAGTTTTTCTTTCTGTTCCCCGGAAATCACCGGTACGCCCTGGGGGATTCCCTGGTACTCAATTTGGTATTCGCTTCCATTGTCACTCAGATAAATGTCTACTACATTATCCCCTTCACCAATCAGATTTTTCTTAATCTGTTCGTTTGTTCCCTTAATTGTAGACACAATGGATATCAGGGAGGCAATGCCGATAATAATTCCCAACATAGTCAAAAAGGAACGCATTTTATGTGCCCAAATGCCCTGAAAAGACAATCTTATATTTTCAATCATGTGTCTGCCTTCCTTTCTTAATACATATTGTAAAGTTCTGAAACTTCACTTCTTTTTACCTTTGCCCCTTCTTTCACCTTTTTTCCGTAAGGAAAGGCAAGGTAATCCTCCGATGTTATGCCATCTTTGATTTCTACCATTTCTCCGTAGAAAATCTGTCCGGTCCGGACAATCTGTTTCTCCAGCTTTCCGTTTTTTCCTTCTTTATAGACAAAATCCTCGCCATCCTTGTTCCGGACAAACTGTTTGCTGATAAAAATCCCCTGGATACTATTCTCTCCCTGAGGCACGTCCAGACTCACCATTTCATTTGCCTTTAGTCCTGTTCCTTCTTTGATAAAAGCGGTAAATGGGTAATAGGATACTTCCCTGTCACTGCCCATAAAATAATTGTCCTGAGGATAGGGAGAAACTTCTTTTACCTCTGCCTCAAAGCCCATCATGGATTCATATCCCATGCCGGTCAGTATCTGTCCTGCCTGCACCTTATCCAGCACATTTTCAGCTACAACTCCCTGAATATAGACGCCGCCGCTGCTTTCTACGATGAGAAACGGTTCTCCGTCTATTTCTCCCTTTGCAGGATCTCCCACACTTTTCACAATACCATTCACCGTGCTTTTTACGGTTTCCTCCTGAAGCTGTCGCTCTACCTTCTGAATCTTAAGCTGCGCTTCCTTAATATCAAGGGCATTGGAAGCAAGTTCCCGTTCCTTTTCTCCAATAGCTTTTTCCAGTTCCTCTTTGGAATAACCACCGATAATCTCTTCTTCCGGCATTATATCCCCCATACCTTCCGGGAGCTCTTCCCACTCTCCGTCCTCCGGTTCTTCCGGAAGCAGTTCTTCCCACTGATTCTTTCCAAGGCTGGTAGCAAACCAGGCAGAAGGCTCTACTCTGCTCTCCAGAGCTGCTCCGTCCAGGGTCATGGACGCCAGAAGAACACCATCTGTACTGTCCTCGCTGCGTACCTCTAAAACACAGGCATAAGGATCTCTTACCCGTTCTCCTGATGCGTCAAATCCTGCCAGCTGATTTAAAAACTCTCCCTGAATCAGAACATTCTGCCTGCAAAGATATACATCATACTCGCTGTTATCTCCTTTTCGCTTATAGGGAATGGCATTTTCTATGATTGCATCGTTCTCCGGAAAAGCCATACTGTCCAGGGTAATATCCCTATATAATCTCTGATATGCACCGGAAGGCATCTCCACCGGAGGCTCTTCTGGATTTTCTTCCGGTTTCTCATCTGGATTCTCATTTTCCGGCTCCTGTGGCGGTGTTTCCGGTGTAACAGGAGGCTGTTCCGGTTGATTTGTATCTTCATCAGAGCCGTTTTCCGTATTTTCACCTTCCTGATTCTGTTCCTGCTGCTGTTCCTGCTGCTCGTCAGTTGTTATTTCCACAAGCAGCCGACTTTCTGCCTCTTCTGTAAGCATCTGGAGTTTATACTGATTTTTTGTAGAAGACATCTGACTTCTGTCCTCTTTCAGTTTCTTTATCTCCTGCTCCAATCCTTTCTTTTTCACTTCCAGCTGCTCTTTATTTAGCTTTTCCATTTCCAAATCCAGATTAACCAGTGTCATATCATAAGACAAAAGCGGATCTCCCTCTTTGACCTCCTGTCCTTCCTTTACAAAAACCTGAGATACAATCTGCTGGTCCGCCAGATGCACCTGCTGGGATACACTGGTGGAAACAGAGCCCTCCAGGCTTGGCATATCCCCAAAAACGGGCTGTATCAGCTCTTCCATGGAATATACGCTGACGGTTGCTTTTTTGAATTTTGTCATGCCAAACCAGACAGCCGTACCAGCGAGCAGCACTCCTGCTGTGCTGATAAGAATGATTTTTATCTTCTTTCTATCCATAGCTTTCCCCTTTCATTCAAAGTTTCGGAAGGAACTCTTTTTCTTCAGGCAGACTTTTCAGCGCTACATCGTCCTTCTCCGGTGTAGTTTCTTCTTCCGATAACGTTCCGTCTTCCGGTACAACTTCTCCCTCCGGTAACACTTCACCTTCCGGCGCTACTTCTCCCTCCGGCAGCGCCTCACCTTCCGGTACAGCTTCTCCCTCGGGCAGCATCTCACCTTCCGGAATCACCTCTCCCTGCATACTGTTCTCAATTTCATGAGTGGTCTTCATTCCTTCTTTCAAAAACTCCTGAGGATAAGCCACATAGTCTTGACGTTCCAGTCCGTTTTCAATTTTATATTGCATCATATTTTCGTCATGTGTTCCCAACACAACGGTTCTTTTTTCCAGCGTTCCCTTGTCTGTTTCTGCCCACACATAAGGCTTCTTATCCGCGTCCACAAGAAATGCTTCGTCCAGCCAGATACCTTCTTCCCTTTCTTCCAGTCCGTTATCCTGTTCTATGTACACATGCTGTCCCAGGAGCAGTCCCTCTGAGGATTCCAGTTCTACATAAAACGGATAGGAAGTAGAAGTATTTTGAGCCGCATCTTCTGCAGAACCGCCATACATCATGCTATTGTTACTATTGTTGGGATTTTTGGTATCTACTGCTGTATAGGTTCCCTTCCATATCTGCTTTTCGTCCACTCTGGAGCGTATGATTGCCGGCTGTCCTTCTATCACCTGAGATACATTCTGTTCATTCACCTTTCCTTTGATTCTATACTGCCCTGTGGCAAGAATGGTCATAAATGCCTGACTGCCGTCCCCATACATCATATTGGTGCTGTTATCCTGATTCACAGCTTTCACAACACCCTTCATATCACTCTTTACCGTGGAATTCTGTATCTGACTTTGGATACGGTTAATTTCTACCTCTTTTGCCTTTCTTTCATACTCGCTTTTTTTCAAATCCATTTCTGCTGACTGAATCTGTGTGGTATAAGAAAGCTGCTCCTCCTCTGAAGCATTGGCTTTATCCTTTTTCAACTGTTCAATCTGGGCTTTCAGATTTGCCATATCATTATCCGTCCGTTCTATATCCAACTGTGCCTGTTGTGCATCTGCATCTAATTTTTCTGTATCGTAAACAAACAAAGGAGTTCCCACATCAACCTCGTCCCCTGCTTTTACCAGAACTTCCTTTACTTCTCTTTCCGCATCTTTCTGGATATCCTGAGTTTTCTGGGATTCTACAATGCCGGACATTCTCTGGATTCCTGCCATCTCATTCATAGAAGAAACGCTCATCACATAAGCCAGTTCTTCTCCGTCTTTTCCCTTTTTCTGCTGACTGAAAAAAATTCCTGCCGCCAGACCCGTTACACCGATAGCTGCACAGATACCCAAAATCATTTTTTGTTTTTTCTTCATATGCTACCTCTTTTCTTTTTCAGATTTTTTCTGCAAACTGCCCTTTTTGTCCATTTATATCCCTAGTATATCAAAAACTTTTAGGACTGTCCTCTCTTTTTTTCTTAAAATTTACGCATTATTTTACATTTTTCTTACGATTATATAAACTTGATTTTCTACATTTTGTTGCAAGTCTTACACAGTTTTGATAAACTTAAAAAATATATAAAAGAAAACAGGAGAACTTTTATGACAATCCAAAAAAGAAAACTCTTTTTATGTGTGTGCTGCCTTCTGGCAATTTTTTTTGTTTCCGGCTGTGATTCCAGAGAGGAGAAACAAGTGCGTAACGCTGTGGAAAAAGAATTAAGGCTACTGAAGACTGCGGATAACAACATTGCTGCACAATATATTCAATCTGAAGATTTGATACAGCTTTCCCCAAATGCAGAAATCCTTTCTGAGGATATCACACATATCTTTCAACTTTTTTATAAAAATTTTTCTTATGAAACCAATAAAATTTCCATTAAGAAAAATCGTGCCGTTGTTCATACAAATTTAAAGATTCTGGACAGCCAAAAACTGGCAAAGGATTTTGTCTGCCTCTCTCTGAAGAAAAGCATTGAACAGGAAGCCATGCCAAGTGAAGTTCAGCCCTCTTCCATTGCCAGCTATGAACTTTTAAGAAAACTTCTGGAATCTGAAACTTATAAAACCAAAACCGTATCTGCAGATATTTCACTGAAAAAGGAAAAGGAACAGTGGACGGTTCTTCATACCTCAGAATTAGATGACATACTCACCGGACATTTTTTCTCTTACATTACAGATCCTGAGCTTTTATCTCCTTCTGAGATTGTAAAGACGCATTTTAAAACTATTAAAGGCTTTGATTCCGAGCAGCTGAAGCTTTATCTCTCTTTGGACAGTCTTGCAGACGCGGGAGATTCCTATGGCAATACTCTGATACACGCAGTTACCGGTCAAATCAGCCGTTCTTTTGATTTTAAGATAAAAGAAGAAACCATTGACAATACTTCTGCCATTGTACAGGCCTCCATTACCAGTGTGGATTTCCAGAGCATCTTCCAAAATTATCAGGAGGAACTTGCCAAATGGCTGAAAACCTCTGAAGCCCTGGCAGGAGGCATAGAAGGAAGACGGCAGAAAGAACATGAACTGCTATTGTCTGCCGTAGAAAAAAATAAAGCGTTTCTTTCCCGCGATGTGAAAATTCCGTTAATCAATGATGGGGTAAATTGGAAAATTCAGATGACACCTGAACTTTCTCAGGCTATTTTCGGAGATATGCAGGACACTCTGGATACGATTACGTGAAATCCTGTTTCCTGATTTTGTTTTTTCATAGAAAGACTTCCTGTCCTATCATCAAGAAATGTAACACGCAAAGAAGCTGCCCACGAATTTCCTCGTGCAGGCAGCTCCCTTCTCTTTTTTCTTTATTCTTCTGTTGTTTCGTCTTTCTCTTCCTGTACACGAATGGCAATGCCCAGTTCTTCCAACTGTTTTTCGTCTACAATATCCGGTGCCTCTGACATCAGACAGGAAGCATCTTTTACCTTCGGGAAGGCAATGACATCACGAATGGAGTCCACCTTTGCCATAAGCATAACCAGACGGTCTAAACCATATGCCAGTCCTGCGTGAGGCGGAACTCCATATTTGAAGGCATCTAAAAGGAAACCAAACTGTTTCTGTGCTTCTTCCTTTGTAAAGCCAAGTGCCTCAAACATTTTTTCCTGAATATCATTCTGATGGATTCGCACAGAACCACCGCCGATTTCATTTCCGTTTAAAACAATGTCATAAGCCTTTGCACGAACTCTTCCCGGGTCAGTATCAATATACTGCAAATCCTCTTCCATAGGCATGGTAAATGGGTGATGCATGGCTGTAAATCTCTGATCTTCTTCTGACCACTCTAAAAGCGGGAACTCTGTAATCCATACAAAACGATATTCGTTCTTGTCCAGAAGATTCATCTGCTTTGCCAATTCCAGACGCAGAGCGCCTAAAACGTCCCACACCAGCTTTGTCTTATCCGCTGCAAAGAGCAGAAGGTCTCCGTTTTCCCCCTTCATAGCTGAAATCAAAGCAGTCATTTCCTCTTCCTTCATGAATTTAGCAAAAGAGGATTTCACGGTACCGTCTTCTCCAATAGCAATATAAGCCAGTCCTTTTGCGCCATAGCCTTTTGCAAACTCTACCAGCTTATCAATTTTCTTACGGGGCATTGCACCCTGTCCTTTAGCGTTGATACCGCGTACACTGCCGCCGTTTTCTAAAGCGCCTTTAAACACTGCAAATTCGCAGTCCTTTACCACTTCAGAAACATCAGTCAGTTCCATACCGAAACGTAAGTCCGGTTTGTCAGAACCAAAGCGGTCCATGGCTTCCTGCCAGGTCATTCGCTGAATCGGAAGCTGTACCTCAACACCCAGCACTTCCTTAAACAGGAATGCAAGCATTCTTTCATTTACGTCTAAAACGTCCTCTACATCAACAAAGGACAATTCCATATCAATCTGTGTAAATTCCGGCTGACGGTCTGCACGCAAATCTTCGTCACGATAACATCTTGCAATCTGGAAATAACGGTCATAACCGGAGCACATCAAAAGCTGCTTGAAAATCTGAGGGGACTGTGGCAGCGCATAGAAGCTTCCCGGGTGTACACGGCTTGGAACCAGATAATCCCTTGCACCCTCCGGGGTACTCTTAATCAGAGTTGGGGTTTCAATTTCCAGAAAGCCTTCTTTTGCCAAGAACTGACGAACCAGAGTGGATACCTGGGAACGCAGAATCATGTTTTTCTGTAAATCCGGTCTTCTCAAATCCAGATAGCGGTATTTTAAACGGACCTCATCTCTGGTCTTGCTGTTTTCCTCAATGGGGAACGGCGGTGTTTCGGATTCGGACAAAATACGCAGACTGGTTGCCCGCACTTCGATTTCTCCGGTTGCCAGGTTTTTGTTTACTGCACCGGAACGCGGCTCCACGCGTCCCTGCACGGCAATGACAAATTCACTTCTTAAACGCCCTGCTTTTTCAAATCCCTGCTCATCAATCTCTCCGTTTTCAAAAATAATCTGCATAATGCCGGAGCGATCTCTTAAATCCACAAATACAATACCGCCTTTATTACGGCTCTTCTGTACCCAGCCCATTAAGGTTACCGTACTTCCAATGTCTGCCTTTGTCACTTCTGTACATCTATGGCTTCTTTTCAGCCCATTCATTGATTCTGCCATGATATTCTTACTCCTTCTGTTCTTTTCGCTTCTTATAATTCAGAATCGTTATATACTTCTTCGATAATGGAATATCCTTCCTTTTCCAGCTGTTCTTTCTGGAATTTCTTGTTTTTCTTTGCATAAACAATATTTACACTCTGTCCTGCTGCTCTTTCCTCTCCGGCTTTTTTCATCACTGCCAGAATTTTTTCAGAGGACAGTTTTTTATCCAGAAGATACGCTTTCTTTTCTCCTGCTCCGGGAACCTGGAATCCTCTCTCCATTAACAGCATAACAATACGCTCAAATCCAATGGAAAATCCGGTTGCCGGTGTAGGTGTTCCGGTAAATTTTCCAATCATTTCATCATAACGTCCGCCGCCGCCTACACTTCCGGCAAATCCGTCAATGGAAATCTCAAAAATCGGTCCTGTATAATAAGACATACCGCGTACCAGAGTAGGGTCAAATTCCAGTGTAAAGTTGGCTGTTTTTGCCTGCATAACACTTTCAATAATAGTTGTCAGGTCATCTGCTACCTTTGGCTCTAAAAAGCCTTCCAGTTTTTCCTTACAGTATGCCACACCATCTACGCCGGAACCCATTGCCTTGAATAAATCCATGTATTTTTCAACGCTTTCCTTTGCAAAACCGGATTCTACCAGTTCCTCTGCCACGCCGTCCATACCGATTTTATCCATTTTATCCAGAATAATAAACACCTGAGTAAAAGATTCTTCCGGGAAGCCGCTGTAAGCTGCCATAGCCTTTAAAATTCTTCTGTCGTTAATACGAATGGTAAAGCTGTCAAAATCCAGTTTGCCTACCAGAGTAGATGTTGCTAAAATAACATCGATTTCTGCCAGGAAGGTAGGATCTCCCAAAATATCAATATCACACTGCATAAACTGGCGGAAACGTCCTCTCTGCGGACGGTCTGCGCGGAATACGTTTCCAATGTGCAAAGCCTTAAACGGCTGCGGCAGTTCATTGGCATTGTTGGAATAAAAACGACATAACGGAACGGTCAGGTCATAGCGCAGACCGCTGTCTACCAAATCATTTTCTTCCTTTGCTTCATCGATTTTTCAGCTTTTCTCCTCTTTTTAAAATACGGAAAATCAGCTTTTCGTTATCACCGCCCTGTTTGCTGGTAAGGTTCTCAATGTGTTCCACACAGGGAGCCTCCATGGAGGTAAATCCAAACTGTTTATATGTTTCCTTAATCAGACTGATTACATAATCTCTGATTTCCATTTCCTGAGGTAAGATATCTTTCATTCCTGTTACTGGTTTCTTTTTTAACTGCATCTCTTTTTCTCCTCTCTCTTATGATTTATGAATCGCCCTCTGAAATGCCAGAAAAATCTGCATGTCAAAGTTCTTTACTTCGTCTATCATCATTCTAAATGCGGTTTCCTGCCCAAAAGCGTCCCTGTAAGGGCGCTTCTCCGTCAGCGCTGCATAAGTGTCGCAGACCCTTAAAATTCTGCTGCCAAGAGGAATTTCCTCCCCTCTTAAATTCTCCGGATAGCCGCTTCCGTCATAATTTTCATGATGATAATAAACCGCTTCCAGAACAAAAGGGGAATACCCTCTCTTTTTCAGCACTTCGCAACCTAACTGGGTATGCCTGCGGACATACTTGATTTCCTCAATTACCAGTGGATTTTCTTCCCCTGACATATATCTGGAAAGCCGCAGTTTTCCGATATCATGTACCATTCCTGCCACAGCCAGTTCATAACACAGGTTTTCTGCAAGGCCTAATTCTTTTGCAGTGGCATAAGCCAGATTGCTGACTTCTATTCCATGGTCTATCTCTGTTTCCAGGTCATAACGGATAATTTTTTCACTCATTTTAACCATTTCTCAATTCCGGCCTCTTTTTCGTTCTATCATTTCCTCGATACGGCTGATATAACCGGATACATCTTTTACGTTTTCTGTCCGCTCAATCCGCTCTCCATGCTGAAATACATATTTTGTAGAAGCGCCTGCACCTGCAGCCATAATGGTCTGCTTTTCTTCCATAATCAATATGTTATAAATACCGGCTTTGTCTTCCTTTGCATAACCGGTGTTTTCCAGATTTCCGCACATATTTTTCTGGCGGTACAAGTAATAAGGGGACATTTCACAATCTCTGGCATATTCCATGGTCATATCCATGATTTCCTGATTATTTTCCAGTCCCATTTCCCGATACTGCTCCTGAAACAGCTTCAGCCTTGCGGCTCTTTTCACTGCCAGAGAATGCACGGTCAGACTGTCCGGATTCAGCTTTTTCACTTCTTCCAATGTATATTGCACGTCTTCCTTGCTCTCTCCGGGAAGACCTACGATTAAATCCATATTGATGTTATCAAATCCACATTCCCTCGCCAAAGCGAAGGCGTGTCGCGTATCCTCCACCGTATGTTTTCTTCCGATAATATCCAGGGTCGCCTGATTCATGGTCTGAGGATTTACAGAAATTCTGGTAATCGGGAATTTCCGGATTGCCTCCAGCTTTTCTTTTGTAATGCTGTCCGGTCTGCCCGCCTCAATGGTATACTCTTTTACCTGATGTACAGGAAATTTTTCCTGTATATGTCCCAACAGTCTGGTCAGCTGATAAGGCTCCAGGGTTGTAGGCGTCCCTCCTCCAATATAAATGGTATCCAGCACTCTGTCTTCCATGGCATCTGCAATAAAATCCAGTTCCTTTAAAAGCGCGTCCAGATAGCTGTCCACCCTGTCCCGCCACCGCTCTAAAGGAGAAGAACTGAAGGAGCAGTACAGACAGATACTGGGACAAAAGGGAATGCCCACATACAGACTGTATCCCTTTTCATAATCAATATCCTGTAAAATGGCTTTCTCCCGGTTTGCAATGGCAATGGCAAGTGCTGTTTTTTCCCTGCTTGTAAAATAAGTATCTCTCATATATTGCGCTGCCTGGGCATTGCTCATACCGGATTCTATCAGTCCCATGGCAATTTTCGTAGGACGGATTCCCGTAAGGTTTCCCCAGGGAAGAGTGTGTCCCGTTTCTTCCACAAGAAGCTGATACAGCACCTGTTTTAATTTGTTCTTTCGTATTTTCCGATCTTCGTCCCGGTCATAGGGGGAAAAGCCTTCCCGCTTCTGCCCTTCCAGCTTTACGCTGATTTTTACCTGCTCTCCATATTCTATGGAAATAATCCTGTCATATGCTCTTTCTTCCTCCCCGGTACAGTACATTTCTATTTCTTCCTGAGGATAAAAGGCTTTGACAAGAGTATAGGCATCGTATTCAAATTCTTTTTGATTAAATGCAATTCCAATCATGCACATTCGTCACTTTCTATAATTTTTACAGATACGGATTGTTCCTTTTCTCAAAAGCCGCGTCCGTGGCCTCTCCATGTCCCGGATAAATTTCTGTATCCTCCGGAAGGATATGAAGCAGGCTCTGCAAACTTTCCCGCATCTGGCTCATACTGCCTCCGGGCAAATCCGTTCTGCCGCAGCTTCCGTAAAAAAGCGTATCCCCACTTAAGCATACCTTTTCCTTTTCAATCCAGTAACAGCAGGAACCGGGCGTATGTCCAGGTGTCAGCAGCATTTTCACTTCAAAACCACTGACCGTAAACACATCTTTGTCTGATAAATACACATCAGCCTTTACCGTATACGGAACGCCTGACCAGTCAGCTGAAAGATTGCTGTATGTATCAGACAAAAGCTTTTCCTCTGCTTTTGCCGCATACACGGGAATTTTATAATGCTCTCTCAGCTCATTGGCAGCACAGATGTGGTCATAGTGTCCATGCGTGAGAAAAATCGCTGCGGGCTTTCCCTGCAGCTTTTCCACTGCATAAATAATTCGCTCTGCTTCTGCGCCAGGATCCACAAGAACCAGTTCTTCTGTTTCTCTGTTCTTCAGAAAATAACAGTTAGTCTGTACCGGTCCCACCACAATTCCTCTTAACATGAGATTTTCCATAATAAACTCCTTAACCGGCAGTACGTTCAATATCTTTTACGCTGTCAATCTGCCGGATTTTTTCAATCAGACTGTTTAATTCTTCCTTGCTTCTCACCTCAAAGCAGATATTGATTGTTGCCATTCCCTGCTTGCTGGTTCTTGTATTTAAAGCAGAAATGTCAATCTTTCTCTCTGTAAAGATTTTGGAAATATCCACAATCAATCCGGTGCGGTTATAAGCAAATACATTGATATCTGCCATGTAGCGCTCTCCGCTCTCCTGCTCCGGTACCTGCCATTCTGCATCAATCAGACGGCTTCGATCCTCTGCTGACATGTTCATAACATTGATACAGTCTGTCCGGTGAATGGTTACGCCTCTGCCTCTGGTAACATAGCCCACAATTTCATCCCCCGGAATGGGATTGCAGCATTTGGAGAACCGCACAGCTACATCATGAATGCCTTTTACTACAATACCACCCTTTGCCTTTGCAATGTGTAGTTTTTCCTTATGCTCTGCTGTGGCCTCCAGCACCTTTTCATCTGTAAGCTCTGCTTTATGGTCTTTTTTATACACCTCCAGAAGCTTATTAATAATCTGACCTTCCTTTAAGCCGCCGTGTCCAAGAGCAGCCAGTACGGAATCCCAGTCCCGGAATCCGTATTTTTTCATAACTGCTTCCTGATATTTGGGTCTTTGAATTTCTCCCAGGGAAACGCCTTTGATTTTGGCATACTGAATCAACATTTCCTTTCCCTTGAGAATATTGTCTTCTTTTAATTCCTGCTTAAACCACTGGTTAATTTTATTCTTTGCCTGAGTACTTTTTACTACCTTGAGCCAGTCCCGGCTTGGTCCCTTGGAGTTCTGAGAGGTAATGACTTCCACCCGATCTCCGTTTTTAATCACATATTCAATAGGCACCAGCTTGCCGTTTACCCTTGCCCCCACCATCTTATTTCCCACAGCGCTGTGCACACTGTAAGCAAAATCGATAGGTGTAGAACCATTTGGAAGAGTTTTCACATCACCCGCCGGTGTAAAGCAGTAAACGCTCTCAGAAAACAAATCCAAATCACTTTTTAAAAGGCTTAAAAATTCTTTATTGTCAGACATGTCCCTCTGCCACTCTAAAATCTGACGAAGCCAGCTCATTTTTGCTTCCTCAGACTGGGTGACGCTGAGCTTTCCGTTGTTGGAAACCTCCTTGTACTTCCAGTGAGCCGCAATACCATACTCTGCAGTTCTGTGCATTTCAAAGGTACGAATCTGTATTTCAAAGGGCTGTCCGTTTGGTCCGATAAGCGTGGTATGCAGGGACTGATACATGTTTGGCTTTGGCATGGCAATGTAGTCCTTAAACCGTCCGGGAATAGGCTTGTACATTTCATGAATAATTCCCAGCGCTGCATAACAATCTCTTACGGTATCCACAATAATGCGGACAGCAAATAAGTCATATATCTGGTCCAGGGTTTTATCCTGATTTACCATTTTCTTGTAAATGCTGAAAAAGTGTTTGATTCTGCCATCTATTTGGGCATGAATTCCCGCATGGTCAATATGACTGCGTACATCTCCTACAATCTGGTCAATGAAAGCCTGACGTTCACTTTTCTTCAGATTGATTTTTTCTACCAGGTCATAGTACACATCGGGATTCAGGTATTTTAACGACAAATCGTCCAACTCGATTTTTACCTTGGAAATACCCAGACGCTGGGCAATAGGTGCATAGATATCCATGGTTTCCCTGGCTTTTTCCTTCTGCTTATGAGGAGGCATATATTTCAGGGTTCGCATATTGTGCAGACGGTCTGCCAGCTTAATCAGAATAACTCGGATATCCTTTGCCATGGCAAGGAACATTTTTCGCAGATTTTCTGCCTGCACCTCTACCTTATCTGCGGAATAACTAAGCTGTCCCAGCTTTGTGACTCCGTCTACCAGAAGTTCTACCTCTGCGCTGAATTCTTCCCGAATCTGCTCTGAGGTCATTACCGTATCTTCTACCACATCGTGCAGAAGTCCTGCCACAATGGTTTCCTTATCCAGTTCCAAATCTGCCAGAATAATAGCTACACAGAGAGGATGAATAATGTAAGGCTCTCCTGATTTTCGCACCTGCCCTTTATGGGCATTATTGGCGATGTTAAATGCCTTTTCTATCATGGAAATGTCTGTAGACGGGTGATATTTCCTGACACTGGAAATCAGCTCCTTATACAGGACCTCAGGACTTGTAAAATCCTTCATAGTTTTGACACTGGCATCTGCCTGTCTGATTTTTTCTACTTCCTCTTCTCTCAGGGTGGATTCTTTCTTCTCTTCCATTATACAATCCTCACCTCTCCTTCATGACCTTCTTTTATTTTCCCTCATAGCGAATTACGGACGCCACCTCATATTTTTCCAGCCGTTCTCTTCCTTTTAATCCCGCCAGTTCCATGAGAAACACGATTTTTACAACCTCGCCGCCCAGCTCTTCTACCATATGTGCCGCTGCCTCAATGGTTCCTCCGGTAGCAATCAAATCGTCTACAATGGCAACTTTTTGTCCCGGCTGAATGGAATCCCGGTGCATTTCCACAACCGCGCTTCCATATTCCAGTTCATAGCTCTGCTCAATGGTTTCACAGGGCAGCTTTCCCTTTTTCCGAACCAGCACCAGGGGCTTATGTAAATTATAGGCAATAGGCGCTCCGAAAATAAACCCTCTGGACTCTGTTCCCACAATCACATCAATATCGGTATCTTCCAAGAGTTTCTGCATGGAATCTACAGCCAGTGCAAAACCGTCTGCGTCCTGAAGAATACTGGTGACATCACGGAATATAATCCCCTCTTCCGGAAAGTCCGGAATACTTCTTACATAATCTTCTATTTTTTTCTCTTTACAATTCTCCATGTGCTCTCCCTGTCCTTTATATCGAATCCTGTCATATATAGGATTTTTATGAGATTTTTATGTGGTTTAGTATATCATCTTTTTCTGACAGAATCAAATTTATTTTTAACGAATGTTCTGAATCACCATCTCCAGGCTTTCTCTTCCCCTGAAAGCATTGATAGACGGGTAATAAATCACGTCCCAATACTCTTTTTCCCTTATTTTTTCCAAAAATGCATCTCCATCTCCAAACCAGATACAGTCTGCCGAAAAACCTGCCTCGTCCTTTCCCTGCATTTTCACCACATTTCTGTTCTTTCCGAAAATACGGCAGTCTGCAAAGCGTATCTTCTTCTGTGCAAAAACAGGCTTTGTATTTCCCTTTCCAAAGGGTTCCAGCTGGGAAAGCTGACGGACAAGAGGAATGGTTACATAGGACATGGGCATGGGAACGTCAATCACAATTTTTTCCACCATATCCTCCGGCGTAAGGGTACAGTTTTCATTCAGCTTTTTGCGAAAAAGCTCCACGTTTTCCTCAGGCAGAGAAAGCCCTGCTGCCATAGGGTGTCCCCCGAATTTTGTCAGCAAATCTTTGCATTTTACCAATTCCTGAAACATGTGGTAAGCTTCAATGGAACGACCGGATCCCTTTACTCCTTCCGTTCCTTTTGTCAACACAAAAGCAGGGCGGGTATAGCGCTCCCGGATTCTTCCGGCAATGATGCCTGCCAGGCTTTCATGGCAGTCCGGCAGATAGATAACCAGAACCCTGTCCTGTAAAAGTTCTGTATGCTCCACCTGTTCCACAGCCTGCTCTACGCCTTTTGCCGTCATATCCTTCCGGCTGTCATTTAAGGCTTTCAAATCTTCTGCCAGGACAGCGGCTTCCCCTGTATCCTCAGAAAGCAAAAGACGCAAAGCCCGTTTTGCAGTGCTGAGCCGTCCGCTGGCATTCATGCAGGGACCAATGACAAAACCGATATGGTAAGCCGTAATTTCCCTGTTTTCCAGATTATTGACCCGTATGAGGGCTTTTAAACCTTCATTTTCCGGATTCTGAAGTCTTCTGAGTCCTTCTCTTACCAGAATCCTGTTTTCGTCAGTCAGGTCCATAACATCTCCCACTGTGGCAATAGCTGCAAAGGGCAGCAGTTTTTCTGTTTCTTTTACTGAAATCCCCAGTCTGTCATACAGACCGCAGATGACCTTAAACGCTACCATACCTCCGCAAATGCCCTTAAACGGATAGGGACAATCTTCCTGTTTTGGGTTTACAATGGCATCTGCTTTTGGGAGAAAGGTCCGGATACTCCCGTCTGCCTGCTCCTCATAAGGTATCTCGTGGTGGTCTGTTACCAGCACGGTCATGCCAAGTTCCTTTGCATAGGCAATCTGTTCTATGGCGCTGATGCCGTTGTCACAGGTAATAATTGTATCTGCACCTGCCTCTTTTGCCAGATTAATCAATTCAAAGCTGATTCCATATCCGTCCTTCATACGATCCGGTATGTCCACATCTGCCACAGCTCCTGCGCGCTTTAATCCCTGCAGAAGAATATAAGTGGAGCATACTCCGTCAATGTCGTAATCTCCGATAATTCTGATTTTTTTCTGCTCTCTGATTTTTTCTTCCAAAATGTCCAGCAGCCTGTCCATATCCTTTAACAGTTTCCAGGAATGTAGTTCTGTGAGCTTCCCGTGCAAATACCTGTCAATTTCTCTGTCTGTAATCTGATCCCGGTTACGGATAAGTCTGGCAATCACCGGGTCTATGCCAAATTTATTGGCAAGCTGCTCAAAATCTGCCCTCTTGGCAGATACTACCCATTTTTCCATAGGTTCCTCCTTTGTTTTTTCACAGGACACCTGTTCCTGCGAAGGAAAGAAAGGGGCTGTCGCCCAAGCATCTCAGGAATTTCTGTCAATTCCTGACTGCTGCTTTATGCGACAGCCCTCTGTCTGATTCTTAATTTTTCTGTTTTTTTGATTCTTGTCTTCATAACATACCACAGCGCGCCTGTGATGCATACAGAAGAATAGCCACCGCATACAATACCTACCATAAGCGGAAGGGCAAATTCACGGATAGAAGAAACACCCAGAACAAACAGCAGGAATACCATAATAAAGGTAGTCAGAGAAGTGTAGATACTTCTGGTAAGCGTCTGTGTAATGCTGGCATTTACCAGAGTTTCCAAATCTTCCTTCTTCTTGCCTGCAGCCAGGTTTTCTCTGATACGGTCAAAGATAACAATGGTTGCATTAATGGAATAACCGACAATGGTCAGCATACATGCAATAAAGGTATTTCCCACGGAAACCCTTGCAATAGCGTAAAAGGCAAGTACCACCAGTACATCGTGTACCAGAGCCAGTACCGCACTGCTTGCAAAACGAATATCCTTAAAGCGGAACCAGATATACAGGAGCATCAGAACCGTTGCCACAACCACAGCCTTTACTGCGTCTGCCCGCATTTCACTGCTGACAGTAGAGGAAATACTTTCAGAGGTAATCTCTTTGGCATCTACTCCAAATTCATCTACCAGAGCTGTTTCCAGCTTTTCTCTCTGATCTACATTTAAAGTTACCGTTTTAATGATAACCTGATTGCTTCCTACCACCTTGGTTGCCTGTACATTTCTGTCACCTGTTACTTTTTCTACCAGAGGTGTCACCTGTGCGTCAATGTCTGCAATGGACATATCCTCCTTAAAGGTAACGTTTGTAGAGGTACCACCCTTAAATTCCAGACTGTATTTCAGCGCCTCTCCTGAAGTCCCTTTAAACGCCAGCATAGCCACAGGTCCACTGATAATCAGCAGAAGTGAAACAAGGAAGAAGACTTTTTTCTTCTGCAGGAAACGAATCGGTGTTCTTTCTTTTCTCTTTCCGTAAAACTTCTCGTCCCGAACACCCACTGCGTAAGCTGCATACATGATGTATCTGGAAATCACCAATGCTGTAAACATGGAAAGAACAATACCAAGAGCCAGTGTCTGAGCAAAGCCCTTTACCGTACCGGAGCCCAGCCAGTTTAACACAAAGGCTGCAATCAAAGTAGTAATATTTCCATCAAAAATAGCGGAAAATGCTTTTTTGAAGCCATTCTGCAGCGCAGTTCTCACACTCTTGCCTGCTGCGATTTCCTCCTGGATGCGGGCATAGATAATAACGTTGGCATCTACCGCCATACCAATGGAAAGAATAATACCTGCAATGCCCTGTAAGGTCAGTGTTAAATCAAAGGCATTTAAAGCAATTAAATCCAGACATACATAA
The DNA here is from genome assembly GCF_003287895.1 of Blautia argi. Lineage (NCBI taxonomy): Bacteria > Bacillati > Bacillota > Clostridia > Lachnospirales > Lachnospiraceae > Blautia > Blautia argi. The sequence continues at coordinate 2,191,547 of NZ_CP030280.1, forward strand.
ATAATCAGGGCAATACCAGACACCAGACCCGGAATTCTGTATACAAAAATCATAAACAGAATAATCAGAGCAAGCCCGATGGCTGCTGCAATTAAGCTGGTGGAAATTGCTTCTTCTCCAAGCTGTGCTGCAACTACACTGGAACGCAACTCTGTCAACTCCAATTTCAGACCACCGATACGGATTGTGGAAGCCAGATTTTCTGCATCTTCCGCGCTTTCCATACCTGTAATCTGTGCATTTCCGTCTTTGATTTCAGACTGTACATTCGGCACACTGACAAAACTTCCGTCATAATAAATACCAATGCTGTCTTCTCCTGCTTCATAAGCAGTCTTTGTTGCTTCTGCAAATTTCTTTGTTCCTTCTTTTGTCAGGGACAGGCTGACTACATGAGCGTTGTTTCCCATATCGTCCTGGGCAACCGCTGCCTTGGCATCTTTGACCTCTGTACCGGTCAACACAATGCCACCATTTTTTTCCAGCTCTTCTATGGTTTTGTTCAGCTTGTATTCTCCTGTCGTAAGGTCAAGGCTGTAGTTTTCATTGCCTTCTGCATCTTTGTGTGCAATGAAATACAGGGAACCCGGTTTTCCCAGTTCCTCTAAAATCTTATTGGCATCTGTTACACCGGGAATTTCTACGATAATACGGTTATCCCCTTCTTTATAAACCTGTGCCTCTGTGCTGTACTGTTCTACACGCTTCTGAAGCTTATAAATGGTATCAGCCATTTCATCTTCTGTAGGTGACTTTTTTGATGCCTGATAAGTAATGCTGACACCACCGGACAAATCCAGACCGGTCTTAATGTTCTTTGCCGCGCCTGTTCCTGTAGGCCCAAACCCTACCGCTGATGTAAAAATTAAAAGCGCTGTAACAATGGCAGTCAGCGCTAAGACAAGCACTCCTCTGCTTTTCTTCATGGTTTTTCCCTTCTTTACTTAATTTTCTTCTGCTTCCGCTGCCTCTGCCGCTTTCAGCATAATGGCACATTCCACACGTTTGCGCTGCAGCTCGCAGCCCAGTTCATACACGTCGTTAATAGCACCGTGGAAATTATAGGAATTCGCTGCACAGCCTCCGCTGCAATAGAATTTTGCAAAGCAGTTCTGGCATTTCTCTTTTGCATATACATTGCAATCTTTAAATTCCTTACAAATGTCGGTACGTTTTACACCGTCCCACACATTTCCCATAAGGAATTTTTCTTCCCCTACAAACTGATGACAGGGATACAAATCTCCCCATGGTGTCACTGCCAGATATTCTGTACCGGAACCGCAGCCAGACAGACGCTTATACACACAGGGACCTCCTGTTAAGTCAATCATAAAGTGGAAGAAGTTAAAGCCTCTGCCTTCTTTCTTCCGTTTTATCATCTCTTTTGCCAGTTTGTCATATTCCTCGCAGATTTTCGGAACGTCTTCCCACTGAAGGGCGTATTCTTCTTTTTCGTCTGCAACCACCGGCTCTACGGAAATCTGGTCAAAGCCCAAATCTGCAAGATGCAGCACATCTTCTGCAAAATCCAGATTGTGACGGGTGAAAGTGCCTCTTGCATAGTAGCTCTTTTCCCCTCTGCTCTCGGCAAACTTCTGGAATTTCGGCACTACCAGATCATAGCTTCCCGCACCCTTACGGAAAGGACGCATAAAGTCATGGACTTCTTTCCTTCCGTCAATGCTTAACACCACGTTTGCCATTTCTTTATTGGCAAACTCCATAATCTCATCATTTAATAATACACCGTTGGTAGTCAGTGTAAAACGGAAATTCTTGTTGTGCAGCTTTTCCTGCTCTCTTCCGTATTCCACTAATTTTTTCACTACATCCCAGTTCATCAGCGGCTCTCCGCCAAAGAAATCCACTTCCAGATTCTTTCTGTTTCCGGAATTGGCAATCAGGAAATCCAGAGCCTGTTTTCCTACTTCATAGGACATCATGGCTCTGCGGCCATGGTATTCTCCCTCTTCTGCAAAACAGTATCTGCAGGCCAGATTGCAGTCATGGGCAATGTGCAGGCACAATGCCTTTACCACGGTTTCTCTTTCCTTAAAATGTTCAATGGCATTTCTGTAAATATCTTCTGTAAAAAGCATACCCGCATCTTTTAATTCCTGAATTTCTTTGCAGGCTGTGCGGATATCATCTTCCTTATAAGTGTTTTTCAATTCTTCCTGAATTTCATTTTCCTGTTTTCCCTGATCTAAAAGTCCGATGATGTCATAGACCAGCTCGTCCACTACATGTACGGAACCGCTGTTGACGTCCAGTACAATGTTGTAGCCATTATTTTTATAACGATGAATCACTGTATTTCCCCTTTCTTCTGTATTTTCCTGTAAAACATGAAAAAAGAATCTCGTTTGCGAGATTCTCCACGCGCGAGCGGTGCCGTTAGCGGCTTATTTCCTATGTAATAATAAAGAAGCAGCGGCATGTAATACCGCTGCTCTCATTCGCTCTGTGCATGTGAAAGCTGCTTAAATTGTGTGATTATTTGTGCTCGCAGCTCTGATTTCCTACTGTACAGGAAGTTTTGCATGCGGACTGACAAGATGTCTGACATTCTCCGCAACCACCTTTTTTCACTGTGTTCTGTAAACTTTTTGTATTTAATGTTTTGATATGTTCCATAACATATTCCTCCATATGTATTAGATTTTAAGATATAATATACATCTGGCAGTATTATAGCATAGCTGTTATTTTCAGGCAAGTATTTCTTTCAGGAAAGCATACCTCCAAGGGCACCTCCCGTGACACAAAGGAAGAATAAAAGTGCCATTTCCTTTATATCTCCCCGCATATGATGCTCTGTGAGAAAGGTCACAGCAATAAGAAGCAGCGCATACCCGCTTCCTACCCCCATGCCCCAGACAAATCTTCGTACCTTTATCTTTTTCCCCAGATAAAAGCCGCCCAGCAGGCTGGACACTATGTATATCACCATAATTCCCAGGTTCACCTGGCTTTCTCCCAATCCCATCTTATACAGCAGGTATGCCAGCAGCAAGAGCAGAATTCCCGTAACCGCATAGGCGAGCACAAGAGCCTTCATCATTAGCAGTGGTTTTGCATTTTTTGACATTGTCTGTTCCATAGAAAAGCCCTCCCATATGTAAAAGGTAGTGTCAAAAACTACCCATTTTTTATTGTTTAAATCTATTAAAAACCTTGATTTTTAGGGAAATCTGCAATAAAAAGAGCATTGACCTCCCTTTTTTGGTATAATGTCAATCGCCAAACCAACATCCCCGAAAGGAGCCAATGCTCATGGACATTATACAATACTTACTTTCTTTTATTCAATACCAACACCAACAAATCTGCTGGCTTTTAAATTTTATCTGCAGATATATCCCTCTTAAACAGTGGGCTTTCGATGATTCTCATTCTCCCAAATATCAAAAATTCAAAGTTGATGAACTTCCGGTCATTAAAACCTTTGTCAAACAGGACTGGCAATTCCTTCTAGAATACTATACATGGAAGTATCACAAATCACTCAAACCAGTGCAACGACGCAATGGAAAATCCATTCCTGAAGATACCATCTGCCCCTTATGCGGTGCTCCACACCATTTCATCTATGACAACAATGGTGGAAACGGACAATACCAGTGTAAAGTTTGTGGTCAGACTTTCATCTCAGGTGAAGTAGCTTCTGCACCTGTTCGTTTCATCTGCCCTCACTGTGGTAAGACCCTTGTAGCTAAAAAAGATCGCAAGTTCTTTCGTATACATAAATGTGTAAATCCGAAATGTCCTTATTATCTGCACAATCTCAAAAAAGTTGAGAAGAAGGATCTAAAAGAGGACTATGGCAAAAATAAATATAAACTCCATTACATCTACCGTGAATTCACTGTAGATTTCTTTACCATGGATTTAAATTCACTACCTAAGAATGCTTCATCCTTAAAATTTTCCAAACACAACGCACACGTCATGTCTCTTTGCCTGACCCTACATATCAACCTTGGATTATCTCTAAGAAAAACATCCCAAGCACTAAAAGACCTTTACAACATCAGCATCTCCCATCAGCAGATTGCTAACTATTGCAAAACTGCGGCTGTTTGCATTAAGCCCTTTGTTGATCATTATGACTATAAAACAGGAGATGTTTTTACCGCTGATGAAACCTATATCAAAGTAAGAGGAATCAAAGCTTATATCTGGTTTATCATGGATGCTGCAAGTCGTTCTATCATCGGATACCAGGTCTCAGACAACCGAAGTGTCGGTCCCTGTATCCTTGCAATGAGAATGGCTTTTCGACATCTCACAGAACTACCGAAAAAATTTAAATTCATTGCAGATGGATATAGTGCATATCCACTAGCTGCCATGGAGTTTGCTAAAAAATTTAAAGATGATTTTAAATTTACCATCACACAGGTTATCGGTTTAACCAATGATGACGAAGTTTCAAAAGAATTTCGTCCTTATAAACAGATGATCGAACGTCTCAATCGCACCTACAAAGTTTCCTACCGAACTACCAATGGTTTTGATAATTATGAAGGTGCCAATTACGATTTAGCCTTATGGGTTGCTTACTATAATTTTCTGCGCCCACACAAGCACAATCATTATCAGGTACTCAACAAAGCTGATATGCTAAATGGCGCTGATAATATGCCAGGTAAATGGCAACTGCTCATTTTCTTAGGACAACAGACCATCTTAAACCTTCAAACTGAAAGTTCTAATTGTTCTTAGATTCCGAGCCTGAGGTAATATATCCAGCCATCGAAAGCAACGCTTTCGGCTTGCCCTTGATGGCACGCAAAAGAACTGCTACACTGCTGTATTCGACGGAAGAAGTTCTAACTGTTCTTGAGTTCTTCGCCGTCGGTGATTTATCTACAGCAGTTCTTTTGCGTGCTGTCAAGGGTGGCGTAAACTTACCTCAAACTAACATATCTGCAATTTTCAAGGTTCATCTGAGCCTTTTTCTTATCGCTCAGTTTTTCATAACTCAGTTGACACTACCATGTAAAATATATGGAAGGGCTTAAAAAACATGACTCTTTGTTGTTTTTTATTTTTTCTTTTTGCCTAAAACAATTGCAACAACTGCCAGAACCACGGCTGCTGCACCGGCAAGAACATAAACCAGAATATTACTTTCATCACCGGTTTTTACGGTATAAATAATCTTGGTATTGTTTTTCTTTGACACTGATGTCTGGTTCTGCTTTCCTGCCGTACTTCCAGTTCCGGAAGACGGTTTTTTCTGACTCTGGCTTATCTGCCCTGTAGCGCTTCCCGAACTTCCGGAAGGCTTGGAAACGCTGCCGGTTCCCTGGCTACCGCTTCCTGCAGAGGGCTTATGGTTATTGCTGCTGGTTCCCGGTCCTACAATCTGATGACCGCCTACATTAAAGGGACTGAAAGAGGCGGTTTCAAAGGTCAGATATTCTTCTCCTCCCAGCTCCTCAACCCACATATTCCCAACTTTTCCTTCTTTATCGAATACAAAATACTCATATTCATTATTGCCCAGATAATGAGCAATGGATAATTCGGAATAACAGTTGGCATTTTCAGGAAGCGGAATCTGTACCTTCACCTTTCTTCCCTCCGGAAGTCTGTATTCCTCATCTTCCTTTAAATCCCACAGTTTTAATTCATAAGCGGAAAGAATTTCCCCGATTCCTGCGTCCGGCAATTCGCTTACCGCATCGTTATAGGACACCTGTAAATCCACATAAAAAGGAAGAAAATCACCGGATACCTGAACCCCGGTTGCTTCATCTATCAGGCTTCCCACCGGAATTGCCTCCGGCGCTTTTTCCGCTACTTCTCCGTTCTTTCCCTGCTCTGCGCTGAACGGAACTTTCTCCTGCTCTGTGTCCTCTTTTTCCGGCTCTTCTTTCTCTACCGGGGTAATGACAACGTTATCTGTATCGGACTCCGGCTTTTCTGCATCTGTATTTCCTGTATTATCTGTATTGTGTTTTTATCTTCAGAATTACTGTCCGGCTCTTCTTTTTGAGGCTCTGTATCGTTCTTATCCTGATTTTCTTCCGGCTTTTCTGAGGTATCCTTATCCGGTGCGTCTTTATCTGAATCTTTATCCGGATTCTTGTCCGGTGTTTCCTGCGGCTTTTCTATCTCGTCCTTGCCTGAATTGTCTTCCGGCTTTTCTTCCGGGGTTTCCTCCAGCGTCGGATCCTTCAGTTCTTCTGTCACAACCTTTACGCTTCTTGTAACAGTTCCTGTTTCCTCATTCCAGCCGGATACCTGACTGTAATCCTTTTCTTTTGTATCAGAGGGGGTAAATACAACGGTTTTTTCTGATTCATATGATTCCGGAGCTGCCGGATTTTCCCATGCAAAGCTTCCTTCACCGACAAAACCGGCTGCTGCAAAGTCAAAGTTTTCCCATTCATCTTTCTTCTGCAGCGTTACCTGTGGGGGAATCGTCACTGTTCCCTCCTGCTTCTCTTCCGGCTTCAGCTCTTCTATCACCACTTTTACTGTTCTTACTACCTGCTTTGCAGTCTTATCCCAGCCGGAAACCTGTGTATAATCATACTTTTCTGCATCGTTCGGAATAAAAATCACGGTTTTCTCTGTTTCATACGCAGTGGGAATGGATTTATCCTTCCATGCAAAAGTTCCTTCACCGGAAAATCCTGCAGAAGCAAAGCTGAAATTCTGCCACTCTTCCAGGGTAGCTGCCATTACTGTAGAAGGTATATTGACCGTTGCTTTTTTCTTTTCTTCCTGAGTTTTTTCAACTACAAAAGCATTTTTTCCGTTTTCTGCTCCGGAAGTATCCACATCTGCAGCCGCAAGCTGATTTCCTGTGACTGTCAGCTTTCCTTTCCCTGTAATTTTCACAACAGGACCTGTAAAACCTTCTGCCCTCTTTACAGAAACTCCTGCCGGTATGGTAAGCTTCTTTTCTGTGCTGACAGTTACAGTTCCACATACATAAATTGTGCCTGTATTTCCTGCAAGACGCAACGCCTTATCAATAGAAGAAACGGCTTTTTCCTTTGTACTGCCGTCCGCTTCTTTTTCTTCTTTTGCTGCTCCGTTTAAATATACAAAAGCTGCACCTGTGTTTTCTTTTTCCTGCGTCTGTTGAGCCGCAAAAACCGGTACGGTTACGTCTGCAGTCGTGCCTGCTGCCACCACAGAAGCCAGTGTAAGTCCCAGCACATTGGCTGCTACTCTTTTATGTAAATTCTTTTTATTTCTGTTCATGTATCTGTTTCCCTTCTGCTTCTCTGTTTATATGATTCTGAAGGCGTGTTTCATTTTTCCTTATTTTGATAAGTATAGCACAATTTTTTCTTTTCTGACACCCCCTAAAAGCAACTTTTTTCTCCCTTTTGTTGCAATCTATTTTAAAATCATGTATATTAGTTCTAATAGCTGGTTAAGCTGTAATTTATTTTAAAAGGAGTTGAAAATATTGGATTCCAGTGACGCCATACAGTTTCTGATTCTGATTCTTTTGCTTTGCCTGTCGGCATTTTTCTCTTCAGCAGAAACTTCTATGACAACCGTAAACAAAATTCGTATCCAGTCTTTGGCTGACCAGGGGGATAAGCGAGCCCTCACACTTCTGAAGGTAATTGAAGATTCCGGCAGACTTTTAAGCACAATCCTAATCGGAAACAACATTGTAAATATCACGGCATCTTCTCTTGCTACTACCATTACCATGCGCTTGTTTGGCAATGCAGCAGTCAGCATCAGTACCGGTATTATTACTCTTCTGGTGTTGATTTTCGGAGAAATTACGCCCAAAACCCTTGCCACCATTCATGCAGAAAAAATAGCCCTTGCCTATGCCAGGATTATTCATCTGCTTATGATTATCCTCACACCGGTCATCTTTGTGGTAAACAGTCTTGCCCACGGAGTCCTTACACTTATGCGGGTAGATGACAGTGCAAAGGGAAATACCATCACTGAACATGAACTTCGTACCCTGGTAAATGTAGGACATGAAGAGGGTGTCATCGAAAGCGAGGAACGGCGCATGATTTACAATGTGTTTGACTTTGGCGACTCCCAGGCGCAGGACGTTATGATTCCCCGTATTGACGTAACCTTTGCAGATATAAACAGCAGCTATGAGGATTTAATTGAACTGTTCCGGAAAGAAAAGCATACCCGATTTCCTGTATTTGAAGATACCACAGACAATATCATAGGTATCATAAATATGAAAGATCTGCTTCTTACCAGCAAGGAAGAGTTTTCTCTGAGAAAGCTTTTAAGAGATGCTTATTTTACTTATGAATACAAAAAGACCTCCGAACTTCTTGTGGAAATGAAAGCAAACTCTGTATCCTTTGCCGTGGTTTTAGACGAATACGGCGCAACCTCAGGAATTATCACGCTTGAGGACTTAATTGAAGAAATCGTAGGAGATATTCATGATGAATACGATGCAGAGGAAGAGGAGGATTTAACAGAGCTGGTTTCCGGACAGGAATATATAGCCCTTGGTTCTGCAAGACTGGACGATTTAAACGAAGTCCTGCATCTGAATCTGGAATCTGAGGATTACGATTCCATTGGCGGCTATATGATTGAACAGCTTGACCGTTTTCCACAGCAGGGCGAATCTGTGACTACAGAATCCGGTATACGCCTTGTGGTGGATAAGGCAGAACGAAACCGAATTGAATCGGTTCATATTTATCTACCCCATGTATCAGAAAAAAGTTTCAAAACAGACAACAACTAGGAAAGGATTGACATTATGAGCAGCTTTTTTAATATGGACAGCCCGATTATGCGGTTTTTGTCCCGTGTATGTGATTTAATGATTTTAAATGTTTTATGTATTATCTGCTGTCTGCCGGTTATTACCGCAGGCGCTTCCATTACTGCCCTGTACAGCGTTACCCTGAAAATGGTGAGGGGAGAAGAATCCTACATCTTCAAAGGATTTTTTAAAGCCTTTAAAGAAAACTTCAAGCAGTCTACCATTCTCTGGCTGATTATGGCTGCTTTGGGTATTTTTATTTTTGTAGATTACCGTGCAGCTTCTCTTCTGCCGGCAAACATGAGCAAAATTTTTCAGGTTCTCATAGGCGCCATCCTTGTTTTATACCTTATGGTGCTGACCTATGTATTTCCTTATACAGCAAGATTTGAAAACAATATAAAAAATATCCTGAAAAATTCTCTGCTGATTTCTATTTTAAATCTGCCCTGGACACTGGTGCTGGCCATCTGTCCTCTGGCTTTAGGCTTTGTTACCTTCCTTACGCCAACCACTCTGGTATATGGCAGTATGCTTTGGGTTGTTCTGGGCTTTGCCACAGTTGCTTATGTGGCTTCCATTATTTTTCGAAAGGTTTTTGAAAAATATGAACCTCATGAAGAAGATGCAAATCCCGATGCTTCTGCAGAGTTGGAAGAATTACCGGACTCTTCTGATACACAGTAAAACAACAAAAAGACTTTTCTTTACCGCACAGACTTTATCTGACGCTTTCTGCGTTTCAGATAAAGCCTGTGCGACATTTTTTATCACATAAAAATTTCTCTATTTCCCCTTATATTTTTTTTATTGTATGAAATAATAAACACAGTACTAGCTTGACTTTTTCAGTCTAATATTATAGAATCCACATATAGCAGTGAAGTTATTCTCAGCTAACCACAAAATATAGGAGGTTATAACTATGTATAAAGAATGGGACTCTTTTCAGGGAGGCATCTGGGAAAAAGAAATCAACGTTCGGGATTTCATTCAGAAAAACTATACCCCCTATGACGGAGATGAGTCTTTCCTTCAGGGAGCAACACAGGCAACACAGGATTTATGGCAGCAGGTTATGGAGCTGACCAAACAGGAGAGGGAAAAAGGTGGTGTCCTGGACATGGATACCAAAATCATCTCCACAATCACTTCTCACGGACCCGGTTATCTTGACAAAGAAAAAGAAACCATTGTGGGATTCCAGACAGATAAGCCTTTTAAACGTTCTCTGCAGCCTTATGGCGGTATCCGCATGGCAATGAAGGCCTGTGAGGACAATGGATATAAAGTAGACCCAGAGGTAGTGGAATTTTTCACTAAACATCGCAAAACCCACAATGACGGGGTTTTTGATGCCTATACACCGGAAATGCGTGCCTGCCGTTCCAGCCACATTATTACAGGGCTTCCCGATGCTTACGGAAGAGGCCGTATCATTGGGGATTACAGACGTGTAGCCCTTTACGGTGTGGACCGTCTGATTGAAGAAAAACAGAATGAAAAAGACAGCACCAGAACCATTATGTATTCTGATGTAACCAGAGAGCGTGAGGAACTTTCCGAGCAGATTAAGGCATTAAAGGAATTAAAGGAACTTGGAAAAATTTACGGCTATGACATTTCACGTCCGGCACAGAATACCCAGGAAGCAATCCAGTGGCTGTATTTTGGTTATCTTGCAGCTATCAAGGAGCAGAACGGAGCTGCCATGTCCCTTGGACGCACTTCCACCTTCCTGGACATTTACGCAGAAAGAGATTTGCGAAACGGCATCTTTACAGAAGAGCAGATTCAGGAGTTCACAGACCACTTTATTATGAAGCTGCGCCTTGTAAAATTTGCCAGAACACCGGAATACAATGCTCTTTTCTCCGGCGATCCCACCTGGGTTACGGAATCCATTGCCGGTATGGGAATTGACGGACGCCACATGGTAACAAAAATGTCTTACCGTTATCTTCATACACTGGAGAATCTGGGAACCGCACCGGAACCAAACCTGACTGTACTGTGGTCCACCAGACTGCCGCAGAACTTCAAACGCTTCTGTGCAAAGACTTCCATTATGTCCTCTTCCATTCAGTATGAGAATGATGACTTGATGCGAGTGACACACGGTGATGACTATGCCATTGCCTGCTGCGTATCTTCTATGAAGGTTGGTAAGGAAATGCAGTTCTTCGGCGCAAGAGCAAACCTGGCAAAATGCCTGCTCTATGCAATCAATGGCGGTGTGGACGAAATTTCCCAAAAACAGGTTGGGCCGAAATACCGTCCTATCACTTCAGAATATCTGGATTATGATGAGGTTATGGAGCGTTTCCAGGATATGATGAAATGGCTTGCCTGCGTATATGTGAATACTCTGAATATCATTCACTATATGCATGACAAATACAGCTATGAACGCCTTCAGATGGCACTTCACGATAAAAAGGTAACTCGCTGGTTTGCTACCGGTATTGCCGGACTTTCTGTAGTTGCAGATTCTCTTTCTGCTATTAAATACGCAAAGGTAAAACCTGTTCGTGATGAAAACGGCATTGCCATTGACTATGAAATCGAAGGTGATTTCCCAAAATACGGAAACGATGACGACCGGGTCGATGAAATCGCCTATGAGGTAGTGCATCAGTTTATGCAGTATATCCAGGGAAACCATACCTATCGAAACGGTATCCCCACCACTTCTATCCTGACCATTACTTCAAATGTGGTTTATGGAAAAGCAACCGGCTCTACACCGGACGGACGAAAAGCCGGTGAAGCCTTTGCACCGGGTGCAAATCCCATGCATCACAGAGATAGCCGCGGCGCTGTAGCGTCTTTAAATTCTGTTTCCAAGCTTTCCTTTAAGGACGCCCAGGACGGTATTTCCAACACCTTCTCCATTATTCCGGGGGCTCTTGGAAAAGATGACGCCATTCTCTTTGATGACATTACCTTTGAACTGGAACCGGACTGTGCCTGCTGTGAACCGAATATACAGCTTGACAAATAACATGAATTTATTTTGCAGAATATTTTAACGGAGGTAGAATTTATGAAAATCAGCGACGCTCAGATTGACAACCTTGTAGGTTTATTAGACGGTTATGCCGAAAAAGGCGGACACCACTTAAATGTAAATGTATTTACAAAAGAAACGCTTTTAGATGCCCAGCAGCACCCGGAGAAATACCCTCAGCTTACCGTGCGTGTATCCGGATACGCGGTAAACTTTAATAAATTAACAAAAGAACAGCAGGACGAGGTTATTTCCAGAACCTTCCATGACGGAATGTAAAAACACCGGTTCTATTCATTCTCTGGAAACCTTTGGTACCGTTGACGGCCCCGGAATCCGCCTTGTGGTGTTTTTCCAGGGCTGCCCCATGCGGTGTCTGTACTGCCACAATCCGGATACCTGGGCACCGAACAAAGGACAGAAAATGACCGTAGACGAAATCCTTTCTGTCTATGAAAAAAACAGGAGTTTTTATGCCAAAGGAGGCCTGACTGCCACAGGAGGCGAACCCCTGATGCAGCTTGCATTTCTCACAGAACTGTTTGAAGCTGCAAAACAGAGGAACATTCATACCTGTCTGGATACTTCAGGGATTTTGTATCGAGAACAAAAGAAGGAAGCTTATAGACAGCTCTTTGCTTCCACTGATTTGATTCTCCTGGATTTAAAACACAGTTTCTCAGATATGCACCGGATTCTGACCGGACATGCCCAGCAGCCTGTTCTGGATTTTCTGAATGCTGCTGAAGAATGCAGGGTATCTGTTATTATCCGCCACGTTATTGTCAAAGGATATACAGATACGCCGGAAGAATGGGACGGTATCGGAAAACTCATTGCCCAACACCGGAATATAAAAGGGCTGGAAGTGCTTCCTTATCACAATATGGGAGAAGCCAAATATAAAGAGCTTGGACTTTCCTACCCTCTTAAAGGCATGGAAAATCTCCCAAAAGAGCTGGCACAGACTGCCCGACAGGAAATCCTGAAAAGTGTCAGGAAATACCGAGAACAGAAAACGCTGTGATTCTTCTGTGTTTTGCTTATAAAAAAAGACCGCTGCACAAAACAGTAGTGCAATCCATAAAAGATTACACTACTGTTTTGTGCAGCGTAAACTTACCCTTCTTCCGGAGAAATTGTTGTTTCTTCTCTTATTCCTCTCAGAATCTCATGAAACTGCACACCGATTCTCTCTATTTCTCCCAAAACCAGATTTATCCCTTTTTCGGTCTTATACCAGTTCTCTCTCCTCACCTGACTATCCTTTACGGGACATACCAGAAAACGAGTTTCCGGATATAAAAACTGGTAATACAAAAGGCTTCTTCTTGCATGATAAGGCTTACAACACAAAATTGCCCGACAAATATTCAGTTCTTCTTTCTCTGTCACTTTTCTGGAATAAATGGCATTTTCATAGGTGTAGGTCGCTTTGTCTTCTCTCAAAATGGCATGTGACGGAACTTTGTTTTTCTCCAAAACCTTTCTCAAAAAATCCCATTCTGTTTCATAAGTTCCGGGATACTGCTCTGTCTTTTCCTGCACGCCGCCAAAATGTCCCTGGGTAATACTATAGCGTCCGGAAGGAAGAATCCGAGGTGCAAAGCCTGCATGATAAAGCTGTGCTGCTTCTTCTGCCAGCTGAGGAAAACCACTTCCCGGGATAAAAATAATATCTGATTTTTCCGGTTCATTTTCCACAAAAATAAAGTCTGTAATTTGCTCTAAAAATGCTGCGTGTTTCATGCTTTTGTGTCCCTTCTGTTACTTACTGTCCGTTGTACCGGTCCCCTGATTTCTGTATAATGTGCTGAAATTCTTCATGACGTTCAAACCAGCCCCTGGCATAAGAACAGGTAAGCACAGCCTTTTTCCCCTGCCGGGAAATTTCCTCTGCTGCTGTCTGCATCAGCTTCCCTGCCATGCCTGTACCACGAAGAGAGGGAGAAACAAACGTGTGGTTGATATCTACAGTATTTGTATCAAGGTTCGGGAACGTAACTTCTGCTGCTTTTTCTCCCTTTTCATCTATATAATAAATCTCGTTTTCTTTGATGATAAAATCCATTTTATGGCTCCTTTCTGAAATGGAAATCTATCGTAAGGTTTTTCCTGCTCTTCTATCTCATGTATCAGGTTTTGTATTGATTCAAGATCTTCTTCCAGAATATCTGCAATCTCCTCAGCTGTTTTTTCTTTTTTCAGTTTCTTGTTTACAAGTTGTTTGTTATTATAATAATACATTCCATTCCTATGTTCCAGAAATTCTCCGAAAATTTTCTGTGAACTTTTTCTAAACTTCTTAACAGTCCTTCCTGCCAGAGAACAGCCCCTAAAGTCAGACTTTATATTTGACTTTAGGGGCGCCTCATTTTCCCTTTTATAAAATCTTTTCTACAAAATTCTCACCCGATACTTCTCCAGCCAATAATTCACCTGCAGCATATATGCCAGCATCTGAGGTCCTGCCATGAGTTGCCCATACCAGGGCTTTCCATAATCTGACGGACTGGCAAGAAAACGCTCCACCTTCTTTTTATCCAGAAACTGTCCCACAGGCGCTTTGGAGTCCCGCAGAACCTCCTGGAGCTTTTCTCCCAACAGTTTCTCATATGCAGGGTGATACGTTTTGGGATAGGGACTCTTCTTTCTCCACAGTACTTCCTTAGGCAGCTTTCCCTCTCCTGCATGACGGAGCAGACCTTTTACCACACCGTCCCGACATTTCATTTCCCATGGCACATTCCACACATATTCAATAATTCTGTGGTCTGCAAAGGGAACTCTTCCCTCCAGACCGCTGTACATGCCGGTTCGGTTCATTCTGTCAAGAAGGGTTGCCATAAACCATTTCAGATTCAGATATGCAATCTCTCTTCTTCGCTTCTCTATCCCCTGTTCTCCTTCTAAAGCAGGCACTTCTTTTATGGTTTTTTCATAAGCGTTGCGTGTATATTCTTCCATGGGAAGCGTCTGTATCCATTCTTCTGACAAAAGACTCTGACGCACCTTCATATCCTCAGACCATGGAAAATTTTGTCCTTCAAAGGCCTTAGAGCTGCGAAACCATGGGTAACCCCCGAAAATTTCATCTGCACATTCCCCTGTAAGTACTACCTTGTGTTCCTTTGCGACTACAGAACAAAAATAAAGCATAGACGATTCCACATCTGCCATACAGGGCAAATCTCTGGCGTCCACGGCTCTATAAAGATAATCCAGCAGTCCTTGATTATCACATTCCAGAAAAGTGTGACTGCTTCCGCAAAAATCTACCATTTTTTCTACCCATGGGCGGTCCTGGCTGGGTTGAAATGCATTTGCCTGAAAGTATTTCTGATTCCCCTCAAAATCAAAGGAATAGGTATCCAGACTTTTCCCCTGCTGCTTCCATTCCTTTGCACAAATTGCTGTCACCAGACTGCTATCCACTCCTCCGGACAAAAAAGTACAAATCGGAACATCTGCCTGCATCTGCATTCTGACTGCATCTTCAATAAGCCACGCCGTCTTCTCCACGGTTTCTGCAAAAGAATCCTCATGCACATGGCTTTCCAGTTTCCAATAACACACTTCTTTAATTCCGTTTTTCTCCACTGCCAGATAATGTCCGGGAAGAACCTCATAAATATTTTTAAACACACCTTTTCCATAGGTTTTTGCCGGTCCCAGAGCAAAAATCTCACACAAGGTATCCGTATCTGCCTCAGCCTCCATGCCCGGATATGCAAAAATCCCCTTGGGCTCTGATGCAAAAATCAGATTCCCCCTGAATTTTGTATAAAACAAAGGCTCAACTCCTGCTCTGTCCCGAAAGAGAAATAACGTTTCCTTTTTGGCGTCCCAAAGCGCTGCGCCGAAAACGCCGTTGATGCGTTTGACAAATTCCTCTCCATATCGCATATAACCTGCCAGAAATAACTCGGCATCACTGTCTGTGCGAAAGACTTCTCCCTCTTTTTCCAAATCTCTTCTCAGTTCTTTTCTGTTATAAAGTTCTCCGTCCAGAGAAAGCGTGCAGGTTCGCCCCTGTCTGCTTCTGGACATGGGTTGCCCTCCCTTTTCCAAATCCTGTACAGCCAGCCGTACATGTGCCATACCGCAATGAGGTGACAAAAAGCTCCCCTCTCCGTCCGGTCCTCTTCTCTTTTGTGTCTGATTCATATCTTTTAAAATTTTTTCCCATTCTCTCCTGCAAATACTGTAATCCTTTTCCCAACTGCAAAAGCCTGCAATTCCACACATAATTTTTCCTCCCGCTAAAAACAATCATCTTTTACTGAATAATGGGCTGATACTGTTTCCCCTCCAATGCCGCCTCTGCCGCCGGAATTAAAAGTTCTGTATGAGCCACCATGGAATTTGGCTTTTTTTGTGCATGGTCCTGCCCAAATGGCACAAAAAAGATATGCTTGGCATTTAACAAAAGCCCAATGTTTTTCATATTCATTCCCAGAGCATCATTGGTGGAAATAGAAAGCAAAAGTGGTTTTTCATTCCTCAGATGAGCCTTTGCCGCCATAAGCGCCGGAGTATCTGTAATCCCGTTTGCCAGCTTTGCAATGGTATTCCCCGTACAGGGAAGAATGATGAGCAAATCCAAAAGGCTTTTGGGTCCAATGGGTTCTGCCTCTGCAATGGTTCCCATAATTTTATGCCCGGTTATCTCCTCCGCTCTTTTGACAAATTCTTCTCCTTTTCCAAAGCGACTGTCTACAGACTGAGCTGCTTCTGAAAAAATCGGCTGCACCATTGCCCCTTCTTCCACCAGTTTTTCCAATGCCAGAAAAGCCTTTTCATAGGTACAAAACGAGCCGGTAAAGGCCACGCCTATTTTCTTTCCCTTTATTTTCATAAAGAACTCCTTCCCAAATCCTTCCTGTTTACAAGTTCTGCTTTCCATATCTTTCTATCGCCTCTGCCAGAATTTTAGCAGAAGCGTAAGGTGCATACCTTCCGGGAAGCCCGGGAAGCTGCAGTACCTGCAGTTGTCTTTGTTTTGCCGCTTCGTAATCCACACCTCCCGGTGCTGATGCCAAATCCAGAATCAGTGTATCCCCTGGGACATATTCTAAAAAAGCCCGGCAAAGCACCAAAGCCGGAGCTGTATTAAAAATATACTGCATGTTTTCCAGATACTGGGGAAGCTCTGCATTTTCCAATACCCTGTCTGCAAAAAGCTGCGCTTTTATTCTTTGCTTCTCTTCTTTGTCAGCCACAAAAACCGTGCAGGAAAACTTTTTCAAATAAGATACCAGTGTGCTTCCACACTTTCCATATCCAATAACCAGACAATTGCTCCCCGTAAGATTTCCCGAGCTTCGGATAATGGCTTCTGCAAGACTCCCCTCTGCTGTGGCAATGGTATTCTTCACTGCTGTATACCCATCTTTTAAATAATCTACACAGATAATTCCCTTTTCTTTTGCCTGTTTCTCATATTCCTTTGGAATACCTCCTGCGAAAAGAATGCTGCCCGGTCTGGTATGCAAAAGAAGCTCCTGAGGCAAAATTTTTTTCTCCGTATTTTTGCTGAAAACTACACCCTCTCTCAAAAAAGGTATGGGAGCTACAACAACCTGCGCCATCTTCAGACACGCCTCCAGACTGCAGCTTTCTTTCTCATTTCCCCCTGTCAGCCCATAGCGCTGTACCTGATATTCCTTTTCTTCCAGAAGTTCTGCCAGATATACCTGACGCATATCTCCGCCTAATACTGCAAATCTATAAAAATGACTCTTCAATCTTTTCATTCAGACCTTTGGATTTCTGCTTCTCTTTTATGATATGCAAGGCGGGCAGAAATGAAACAGCGCCAAAAACAGAGGCAGTGGTTCAGTCCCCCCTGGGATAAGTATCATTTGACACTCCCTATTCACACCACTGCCTCTGTTTTTCCATTTTTAACTTTCTCTTTCCCTGCTGTCACCCAGAAAAATCCCCTCTGCCAATACGGTTCCCAATACTGCAGCAGCAGTATTTCCTAAATTCCCAAGCATGCTGGCATCATTGGGACAAAGGACAAACTGACATACCGCCAAAAAAGCGTTTTGTTTCTTTTCTATCAATTCCGGGAAAAAGCCTAAATCTGACCACATAGCCGGAAGATAATCCCCGGAAAAGCGCAGTGTTGTCCAAAGTCCCAGGAAAATCAATCCGCATACAATTCCGGCAGTAAACAGTTTCCCAAAAAGGCGAAGCGAAAAATTCGAAATATTGTTTAGCTTTCCGCAACCTCTTTTTATCCAGACTAACACCAGAATCCATATCGGCAGGGCTGCCAAAACTCTCGCCAGAGCGCTGTAAAGATTCCCTTCCCAGAATCCCTCCGGTTCTCTTCCGGTTATCTGCCACATCAATTTTCGTGCCGAAGAACCAGGCTCACTTTTATTTGCGTATTCCAGATATAGCCCCTCCAGCTCCTTTTCTCTGTCTGCCAAAACTGCTGCAAACAAATCCTTACTCTCTATACACCCGCGGACAACATAGCTGTTTTTCTCTATTTCTATAGAATTTCCCTGTATTTTATCTGTTCCAAACAGCTTCTGTGCAAGCGCTGTACTGACCATACACCCTTCATCGTCTTCTTG
The DNA here is from genome assembly GCF_003287895.1 of Blautia argi. Classification (NCBI taxonomy): domain Bacteria; kingdom Bacillati; phylum Bacillota; class Clostridia; order Lachnospirales; family Lachnospiraceae; genus Blautia; species Blautia argi. Next base: position 2,209,899 of record NZ_CP030280.1, read on the forward strand.
CCAGACATAGCTGCCAGAGGAAAGTCTTCCTGCGAAAAAATCTTCCATACTTCCAAAAAGACTCCACACCTCTGCAGTTACGCCAACTTGAACACTTCCTTTTACCAGCTGCTTTTCCTGTCTTGACCAAACCGTTATATCCGGAAGCATTTCCTGCCGGTCTGCCTGCTCCAAAAATTCCTGCACCTGCGCAGGTGTAACCACCGGTGTGTCATAATATCCATTAAAACACCCTGCATACTTTTCTGTCCTCTGCCAGAAAAACAGCGCAAGCCCCCAAAGTCCTATTCCCAGAGCCAAAGTACCAACTCTTATCCATATTTTTTTCATTCTTCCAGCCTCACCTTATCCTCCGAAGCAATTTCTTTATTGCTGCCTGTAATCACCTTATCCTCCGGTCCCAGAGAAGAAGTAATGGCTGCGCTCATACTGTCCTTTTCTACTACAACTACTGAAATTCTCTTTGCCCTGTATTCTGTTCCAAGAATGGTTTCCTCCTGCTCCGCCACAAGACAGTAAGTACCGTCTGTGTCCTGCCGTATTGCGGAAAGAGGAAGTATCTGTTTATAAGCAGTATCTGTCTGTCTGCTGATTTCATAAGAAACCTCACTTCCGTATACAGCCTCTGCCGCTTCCAACTCTGCGTAAAAAACACCTGCAAAACCGGATTGTTCTTCCTTTTGACTGTCCGCTCCGGCGTTTCCCTGTCCCCCTCCGAAACCAGACGAAGCCGAATGAATGCCTCCAACTTTCTTTTTCAGTGTTTTTCCCTGCCCGGGAACCATAATTTTTACTTCATCTCCTGCTTCTGCCTTTGATAAATCCTCTGCTGAAAGATTCCCCTTTACCTGGTATCCGCCCCAGCCAAATATCAGAGAAGAGGTGTCATCGGTTATTGTTCCTGCTGTGGCACTGCTTGTTTTTAAAACTCCGTTTTCCTCTGCTTTTACTTCTGCATTTTCTGTTTCTACCTTTTTCAGCTTTTCCAGCTCTTTTTGTGCCAGCTCTAAATCTACCTGGGCAGACTGTATACTGTAATTGCCTGCCTCAACTGTTTTTCTGTCATTTTCCGCTGCAGCAGCGTCCTGTTCCTTTGCGCTTTCATAGGCATTGTATGCCTGGGTTCTCGCTGCTTCCTGTGCCTGCAAATTTTCTTCTGCCTGATTTTTTAAGGATTCCAGTTCCTGTATGGCACTGTCATAGGCTGCCTGTGCCTGAGTCTTTCTTTCTTCAGCCTCTGCTTCTGCCTGTTGACGCAGATTTTCAGCCTTCTCTGCTTCTCCAAGTGCGTCCAGCTCCTGTGCCTGCTGCAGCGCCTTTTCTTTTTCTGCTTCCGCAGCCAAAAGTTCCCCGTCTAAAATCTGCTGCTGTTCTTCTATGCCGGCATTGTATGCCTCTTCTGCCAAAGCATAATCTTCCCAGGCTGTTTCATAGTTTTCTTCAGAAAGTGCCGCCTCTCTTTTGGCTCCTTCTGCTGCTGTCACCCTTGCAGGTGGCTGTCCGGTAAGCTTTACCTGTTCCACAGCCAGCTCCAGCTTTTTTATTTCTGCCTGCTTTTTCTCTATATGCTCCTGCAAATAGGATTTATCATATCTGAGAAGCACCTCGTCCTTTTTTACTGCAGTCCCTGCCGGCAATACCCATTCTACCCGCAGTCCGCTCTGCAGGGGAACCAGCCTCTCCTGCTTTGTTTCTACAGTTCCTTTGCCCTGTATCTGTACCTGCAGTTTTCCTTCCTGCACCTGTCCTGTAGTTACCTTTGGCACCACCATGGAAGCTGCCGTGCGGGAAAGCACAGTACAGACAGCCATAAGCAGAAAAAAGGCTGCCAAAGCCCCTGCTGCCAGTTGTTTTTTATTGATTTTCCTCTTCTTCATGCTCTTACTCCTTTAATCCTGACGCAAGAATCCCCTGCTCCAGATAATTCTGCCCACAGGCAAATAAAAATACAGACGGCGCCATAATCAAAATTGATGCCGCAAATGCGCTTCCCATATCCTTTCCCGTAATATTGGATAAATACAGGGACACCGGGAGCAGACTTTTGGTTTTCAAAAATGTCATAGGCGCCTCAATGGCGTTCCAGTATTCCAGAAAGTTTAAAATCAAAGAGGATATCACTCCCGGCATTCCAAGGGGAAGACCTATGTAAAAAAAGCACCTACAAGCGCCGGCGCCGTCCACCTTTGCTGCTTCTAACAGGGAATCTGGTATCTGCTGAAAAAACTTTGTCATTAAAAACACCGGAAACGTGGAAAAAATTCCAGGCAGTATTACTGACCAGTGCGTATCCAGTATCTTCAGCCTGGATAATACCGTATAATTAGAAACCATAGTCACCTGGAAGGGCAAAATCATCAGAATCATATACAGATACAAAATGCTCTTTCTGCCTTTAAAATGAAATTTTCCCAAAGCCCACGCCGCAGGAAGTCCGAACAAAAGCTGTCCGACCAGAACGGGAAAAACCTGTTTGCAGGAATTCCAGAACATTACAAAAAAATCCGGGCTGTCCAACAGGAGCTGCAGATATGCTTTTAAAGTGGGATACAGGGGGAACAGCTTCCAGTGCAGCTTTCCTCCTGTTCCGTAAAGCACGCTTCCATAGCTTTCTCTCAGTTCCTCCACTCCCATTAAGGAACCGGCTGCCAGAAGAAAAATCGGAAAAAGCAGAAGCAGAACAAAAATTGTTAAAAATATCCAAAGCGATGCCTTCTTTTTTCTTCACATTCCCTGCCCCCATTTCTCTTCTATTTTCTGGCTTCCGAAAAGTACAAGCCCCAGAATCAGGGCAAGCATTACAGCCGCTGCCGTCATTTTCTGCATATCCAGCTTGATAAACCAGTTGTTAAACAAATTTTGCAGCATATAAATACTGTCATGGGGATAGCCTCCTGCAATCATATAAGCCTCCCGGAAAACTTTAAAAGCATTTACCAGGGACAAAATCCCTGTAAGAAAGGCAGTGGGCAAAAGCAAGGGACAGGTAATATGACAAAAACATTGAAATTCTCCTGCACCATCCATTTTCGCTGCTTCATAAAGACTGTTCGGAATCCCCATAAGACCGGACAGCCATAAAATCATATCATACCCCAGATTCTTCCAGAGATACACGGCAACCAGAACTCCAAACGCCTTCTCCGTATTCATATAATCCGGTCCTGTTTCTCCGAAATATCGGATTGCCTGATTTAAAATCCCGTTTTTATCAAAAAACAGCTGCCAGAACAAAACCACAGAACCTGCCGGCACTGCCATGGGAAGCAGGAATCCTGACTTTAAAATTCCACTTTTCTTTCCTGCTTTTAAAAGCAAAATTGCAAAGAACAAAGAGCTTCCCAAAAGCAGGGGCAGACATACAGCCAGAAAATGCAGGGTATTTCCTGCTGCCAGCTGAAACGCCGGATTTTCCAAAACACTTTTATAATTCTCCAATCCCACAAACGTGTTTCCCACTGCATTCAAAAAAGATCTGCGTACCACATCTGCAAAAGGAATCAGCACAAATATGCTGACCCCCCAGCAGACTTGGCAGTAAAAAGAGCCATGGAATCCAGACTTCTTTTTTACTCGGAAAGGTAAAGCTGCATTTTTTCTCCCAGAGTTTTCGCTGCTTCTTCTGCACTGATGCTTCCTCCAAAATACTGGTCTGCACAGTCAAGAAATGTCTTTCTCACTGTCAGGTCTATGATTAAGGGTGTGTTTGCTTTCTTTGCCAAATCCAGAACAGGCGTTATCTGTTCCTTTGAAGGATAGCCATAGGAATGCATCTCTCCACCGCTAAAGCCCACACTGAAAAGTTCCTCCTGTCCTGCTTTTTCTGCAATCTCTGCCTGTTTTTCCAGACTTTCTGTACAAACAGGAAGTCCTTCCACAAAATCCTGCTGCTGAATTTCATCACTTAACATGGTTTCCACAAATTCTATTGCCAGTTCTTTTTCCTTAGAAGAACTGTTGATTCCCATACGATTTACCGGCTGATAAAAATTGTGAGGATTTTTCACAGAAAGCCCCTGCTGTTTTTCCAGAATATCGCACAACAGCGAAATTTCTGTTAAACCGTACAAATCCGTTACGCCGGCAATATCGGTTTCTTCATACAATTCCAACATACCGATACCGGAGAATGCAGACATGCTGTTTCCTGACAAAATACGTCCCATAAAATTTGTACTCCATGCTGTTTCCATTTTTTCTGATGGATTGTTATCCACCAGCTGCTTAGAAAGTTCTAAAACCTCCTGTATCTTTTCCTTGGAAAAGCTTCCGTCCTCCAGTCTTAATTCTTCATAATTTAAAGCAAACAAAAGATACGCCATCTGACTGTAAGAGGCAGCCCCTATGATTTTGCCTTTTGGCTGTTCCTCCAAAAATTCTTTTACAGAATCCAGACTGTCCAATCTTGCCATTGCCTCCTCTGTGCCGTAAAGCACCGGTAAACGGAAGCACGCCGGAATTTCATAGTTCTTTCCGTCCTTTTTCACACCTTCTGTAATTCCCTTTAACAGTGTTTTCTCTTTGACTTTTTTCTCTGTAAAATCCGTTAAGTCCTCCAGAATTCCTTTTTCTATGTAGGAGTCTACAGGAAGGTCGTCCAAAAGCAGCACGTCCGGCCCCTTCTGGTTCAAAAGACTGGTATTTAATGCGTCCAGATAGTCCTCCGGATTTCCTTCTTCCTCCTGTTTCATGGCATACTGGTAATCCACGTCAACCTCTGGGTGCTTTTTTTCAAAGGCTCTTACCACTGCCTGTGTCATGCGGCTTTCGTACAGTCCGTATACGGACAACGTTTTTTCTGTTTTGGTGCTGACTGCTGCGTTGTAATAGTAATGGCAGACAGAAAAAACACCGGTCTGATAATTGACATACATTCCATAAAAGTCCCTGTTCTCTCCTGCCAGGAAATTCTTCATAACCAGACTGTTGACCGTTTCTCCCATATTGCCTCTGCTGCCGTCATAAATCTGTTCTCCAATACTGCCCTTTTCTTTATACACGGAAATGCCTTTTTCTGTTGCCAGGTAATACGTTCCGTCCTCACATGCAGCCAGACACCCCATTCCCAATTCCATGCTTTCTATTTTTACCTTACTGATTTCCTTTCCGGAAACCGCATCATAAGAGAAAAGAGTTTTCTGATCCTGTCCCAGGGTGAGAATTGTATTTCCCTGAATGGAAATCATGCCGTCATCATTGGTGACAATCTCATGACTGGAAAAAGTATCTTTTTCCTTCCCGGTCTTCCCATCGTACAAAACAATATTGGAAGAGCCTGCCCCAACCAGGGCAATATCTCCATTCTGTGTAACTCCCAGGTAATAGGGGAAGAAACCTCCGCTCTGCTTCTGATATTCCATGTCCAGACATTCCACAGGGACTTCCTGTGTTTCTCCTTCCCCTGTATGGCGATACAGATACCAGGGCTGAGGCGGAAGCATAAGTTCGCCCTCCGCAGAGGCTGCTGCTTCTGCTTCGTCTGCCTCGCCGCTGGTCATGAGATACACATTTTTATCTTCTCCCTGCAAGAGATAGACCGGATAGGTTCCATCAGCAAGCTTTTCTTCTGCCCAGGCTTCCTCCTGCTTCTCCCAGTCACTGCCTCCCTGGTGTACATAGGAATACACTTTTTGTTCTGTTCCTTCCACTGCCTGTGTATAAATTTCCAGCTTTTTTTCCTCGTTTAAAAAACTTCCCAGATAGGATTCCTCTTCTGTCCAGGGTCCTTCCATTTCTTCCTCTACATAACCGCCTTTTGTTTCTTTTTTATCTCCTTTGTCTGCTTTTTTCTCTTCTTTGGCAGAACACCCTGCCAGCAGACCAAGCGTCACTGTGCCACAGAGCAAAAAAGCAAGCATTTTCTTACCCTTCATTTTTTAATCTCCTTTCTGTTCCATGCAAGGCGTCCTTCTGCGAAATAAACAGAAGCCCTGCACCTTTTCTTCTGTTTTTATCATAACAGGGAAATCTCTAAAAATCTTTAAAGAATCCCTGTTGTTTTTGGAGATTTTTTAGAGATTTCTATGATACAATAAAAACAGAAAATCAAGGAAAGAACATAGATAGAAAGGATTTACCTTATGCGAATTTTATTAATTGAAGACGATGTTTCTCTTTGCAGGGCTCTTCTCATTCATCTAAGCAGTGAAGGATATGAAACAGATATCTGTCACAATGGTACAGACGGGCTGTCCTATGCTCTGCAAAATGCCTATGATGTGATTATTTTAGACCGTATGCTTCCGGAATTGGACGGACTGACTCTTTTATCTGCTGTCCGTAAAAAGAATATATCCACGCCTGTCATTATGGCAACTGCCATGGATTCTCTTCAGGATAAAATAAGCGGACTGGACTGCGGAGCAGATGACTATATTACCAAACCTTTTGATACACAGGAGCTTCTCGCCCGTATTCGCGCCCTGACCAGACGTCCTGCAAAATTGAAGACTTCCCCTTTACTTTTTTGCGGAGATTTATCTTTTGACCCGGAAAAACTGGAACTATCTGCACACGGAAAAACCCTTTCTCTCTCAAAGAAAGAATCCGGTCTTATGGAATATCTGCTGAAAAACAAGGAACAGCACCTGCGCCGAGGCCTGATACTATCCTATGTATGGGGCGCTGACGCTGAAGTGGAAGAAGGAAATCTGGATAATTATATCTACTTTCTAAGACGGCGGCTACGTACCTTAAAAAGTCAGGTGCAGATTAAAACCATTCACGGCGTAGGCTATTGTCTAACAAATGCCCAGGAGGAAATCTGATGTTTCAAACTCTTCAGAAAAAGCTGACCTTTTTATATACTCTGACTACGGGAACCATTCTCACCGTAATTTTAATTATCTGTTTTTTCTATATGAAAAGTTCCGTGGAAGCCCGGTACAAGGCGCAGTTTTCCAGTATTTTCCTGACGATTTCCAATCGTTTTCAGACAGAAGCCTTTTTTACAGATTCCTGGCTCTCCCAAATGGAACTGGATAATCAACTGGTGATTCACATTGAGGAAAACAAACAGCCCCTGTTTTTTCAAGGCGCTTTCCAGACGAAAACTGACCGCAGCCTTCTTTTAAAGAAGGCTTATAAAAAAGCAAAAGAAGACGGTGCCACGCCTCAGGCGGCTGCTCTTTCCTCTCCCCTGCAATCCTCTGTTTTTACTCTAAAAGGAACGGAAAAGGACACTTATCTGGGCATGTATCTGGTAGAATCCACTTTTTCCGGATACAAATCTCTTCTTGTTTTGCAGGACATCAGTTCTTTTTCCAAACAGCTTCTGTGGCAGGGAATCTTCTTCCTGCTGACCGGTCTTGCCGGCATTTTTCTTCTGTATCTTGCAAGCTGGCACACGGTCGGAAAAACCCTGCTCCCTTTAAAAGAGAATCAGAAAAAGCAGGCAGAATTCATTGCCGCTGCCTCCCATGAACTCCGTTCTCCCCTGGCAGTTATTCAGGCAAGCGCCTCTGCGGTACGAACCTCTCCTCAAAACACAGACCAGATGCTTTTTACCATTGAGAAGGAATGTACCCGTATGGGAAATCTGATTAAGGATTTGCTGGTCCTGGCAGCCTCTGATTCCAGAAAATGGCAGCTTACCCTTGGCGCGTATGACAGTGATACCCTGCTTTTGGACGTATATGAAACCTTTGAGCCCATATGCCTCCACAAAAAGATTACCCTGCACCTGACACTGCCGGATATAGAACTTCCCCGGGTATACTGTGATAAAAACCGGGTAATTCAGATACTGACCATTCTTCTGGACAATGCCCTTACTTATACCAGCCCCGGTGGAAGGGTTGACCTGAAAATCTTTGCAAAAAAGAAAAAAATCTGCTATGTGGTAGCAGATCATGGAAAAGGGATTCCTGATGAGGAAAAAGAACGAATTTTTGAACGCTTTTACCAAAGCGACAAATCACGGAAAGAAAAAGAACATTTCGGGCTGGGGCTTTCCATTGCCAGGGAACTGACGGAACTGCAAAAGGGAAAGCTGACCCTGACAGATACCCAGGGCGGAGGCTGTACCTTTACGCTGACTTTATCTGCCGCTGAAGAAAACCATACCTCTTCCCACCCCTGATTGCTGCAAAAAAATCAGCCGTACAAACTACACAGCCATTTTCTGACTGCTACAGCTTGTACGGCGTTCACTTTTATACGCTGATTTCAAGAAAAAACTCCATATTCCTTTTTCTATTCTGTATCTGCTTCCCCTTCACTAAGCAACTGTATCTCATACACCTGATTGATTTTTGCCGGATAAGACTCCAGGATTATGCCGTCATAAAGAATTTTCACACAATCCCCTTCTTTTAAATCAGGAACCTTTTGGGAATCTTTCACCTGTGTACTGACTGTAATTTTATCTGCAGAAAGGCTCTCCTCTTCCAATGGCTCTATTAGAATGTATTGCTCTTTTACTTCTAACACCTGCCCTTTCAGGCTGACCCTCCTCTGCTCTTTCCTGTCACAACCGGAAAGCATCAATATAAAAATCACCAGAATTACAATAAACGACCTGAAATATCTCAACAAATTATGTGCTTTCGTTTCTTTATTCATTCCCTTCCCTCCATTCTGGTGAAATTAATAATTTCAATCACTTCATCTTTGAGGGATTCCTCCCAGCAGGAAAAAGCAACTTTATCCATGCAGTTCCAGCGGCTGCCCGTCCGGATCAAAGAAAAAGGTCATTTTTTCTCCCGTAAATTCATCTGTCCGTATAGGCTCTGTTTCCACACCCAATGCCTGCAGCTCCTTTGCCGTTTTCTCCACATCTTCTACTTTAAACGCCAGATGCCGCAGTCCATTTGCTTCCGGGTAACTGGGTCTTTTGGGACGTCCCGGAATGATAAACAATTCCAGTTCCACATTTCCCTGCCGCAGGTCAATTTTGTAGTCCTTCCTCTCCTCTCTGTAATTTTCCCGAATCACCTCAAATCCTAAAATCTCCACATAAAAATTTTTAGACTTCTCGTAATCACTTCCAATAATGGCAATATGATGTATGGTATCCAGCTTCATCATTTCCTCCTCTTACTCGCTCTGCTGTTATCTTGTTTCCCCCACCTCTATTAATGTTCCGTCTGGGTCATAAAAACGTATCACTTTCCGTTCCCAGGCATTGCAGGTCAAGGGTGTCACATATTTTACAGGCTCTTCATAGTTATTTAGTTTTTCTGCAAATGCTTCTATATTTCTTTCCTCAAAATACAATTCTGTGCTGTGACTCTTTGGACACACCGTTTTTTGAATGGTTGCTTCCCAGAGCTTTTTCTCCTGAAGCACCAGTCCTTCTGTTAAAATCACATTTTCTCCGCTGTCCAGAAGAACTTCCAGTCCAAATAAATCATGGTAAAATTTTTTGGACTTTTCTATATCTGTTACCACAATCAACACATTTTTTAGCTTCACGTTTCCTCACCCCATAAAAAGCTTTTTTATTTGTCTTATAAAAATCATACCATAGGTTTTTCCCCAATAGAAGAAAAATTTGTGTTTTTCATCTGGAGATTTTATATAGAATTCCTCTGCTTCACTCTGAAATTTGCCTGATATGGCATTGATAAGTTACGACTTGATAATAGACTCTGCTTTACACAGAAAAGACAAGATATCCCTATATTCTGAAGATATCAATTTTCGGTTTCTTTATATTTATTCATCTCTTCTTCAGAAATATCACATAACTCCATGATTTTTTCCTCACTCAGACCTTTTTTACGCATGGCGGTTACCATTTTTATAATACCTTTTTCCATGCCTTCTTTAATGCCTTCCTTTATCCCTTCGTTCCTTTCATCTCTCAGCATTTCTTCCAAAATCATAAAGCGTTCCTCCATTTCCCGGTTTCCTTTGATATCCCGGATAAAGTTCTGAAGCTGCCTTACATAAGGGTCATGAAAATCCTCCTGGCTCTGTTTTAAATCTGCTTTCACAAATTTCAAAAACGCTGCCAGTTCTCTGGATACTTCCTTTTCATTTTCTCCACAGGTACTTAGAAATACAAGTGTTCTGCCGTCCTTCAGTTTCGCAGTTTCGCTTTCTTTGCATTCTGCCTGAAAGGTATAGCGATATTTCTTTTCTCCAAACGGGTCAAAATCGCAAATAAAAATCACATAGGTATCCGGCAGTTCTTCGTAACTCTGCCCTGCAAGAAGCAACTCCATATCCATCTGGCTTTGATAATAACGGCTGCGTTTTCCAAGCTCCGGCTTTTTCACCACCTGCATTTCTACATTATAGCAGGTATTGTTTTCATCTCTGGTATACACATCTAAACGAACCCCCTTATACTCAGGGTGGTAAACCATACTTTTTTCCCGACTGACCTCCACATGGTCAATCTCCATATCCAATACCCGCTCCAGCAGTCCCCTGCAGTTTTCCGGATTTATCATGACTGCACCAAACATAAAATTATTCTTAATTGTAAGGTCGCTTAAACATTTTTTCTGCATATATCCTCCACTTTGCAGAGGAATTCTATATCAAAATTATAGCATGAGAATGGAAAAAGACAAGACAAAAAAGAGCAGTCCTCTGTATTTTTTCAACAGAAGCACTGCTCCCTTTCCTCTCAGCTTTCAGGAAAGCCGATTTTTAAAGTCCTCATATCCAAAGCTTTTTACCAGCTTCATTTCTCCATCTTGGCTTCTCCAGACAATATCCGGCAAAGCCATGCCATTAAATGTATTGGTCTTTACCATGGTGTAAAGCGCCATATCCTCCAATACCACTAAATCCCCTTCTTTCAGAGGCGCATCAAAGGAATAATCTCCAATAACGTCACCTGCAAGACAGGTAGGTCCTGCCAGTCTTACGGTATATGCCTTTTCCCCCGGAAGTCCGCTGTCCTTTACAGGAGGGCGATAAGGCATTTCCAATACGTCCGGCATATGACAAGCTGCAGAAGTATCTAAAAGCGCAATATCCATACCATTATGCACCACCTCCAGAACCTCTGATACCAGAAATCCCGCCTGTAAAACCACTGCTTCTCCGGGTTCCAGATACACTTCTACCTTATAGGTTTCTCTCAGATGCTTTACCATACGAATCAGAGCGTCTGTATCATAATCCTCTCTTGTAATATGATGCCCGCCTCCCAGATTCAGCCATTTCATACCATACAGATATTTTCCGAACTTTTCTTCTACGGCTTTCAGGGTAATCTCCAGAGCATCTGCTCCCTGTTCACACAGCGTATGAAAATGCAATCCGTCCAAAAGAGGAAGCAATTCCTCGTCAAAATTTTCCAGCGTTGTTCCCAGTCTGGAAAAAGGAGCGCAGGGGTCATAGATATCATGACCCTCCTGTGTAGAACACTGGGGATTAATCCGCAGCCCTACAGCTTTTCCGGCTTCTTTTGCCCTTTTTGCATATCTTCGCACCTGGTTTGGAGAATTAAATACCATGTGGTCTGCATACTGCAAAAGTTCTTCAAATTCCTCTTCTCTGTAAGCAGGGGAAAACACATGTGTTTCCCCGCCAAACTCTTCTTTTCCCAGTCTTGCCTCATACAACCCGCTGGCTGTGGTTCCTGCCAGATAATTTCTCAAAAGGGAATAGGTATAAAACATGGAAAATGCCTTCTGTGCCAGAAGAATTTTACACCCGGCTGCTTCAGACACCTGCTTTAACCGCTCCAGATTCTTTACCAGCCTTTTTTCATCTACCAGAAAATATGGTGTGGAAAAGGATTTTTTCTCCGCCCCTGCCATTAGTCCACCAATACCGGATTACGGTCTTCCTGCCATGGAAGTCCCCAGGTATTTAATGCTTCCATGAATGGATCCGGATCAAACTCTTCAATGTTGTGTACACCCGGCTTGTTCCACATTCCTGTCATCACCATCATGGCGCCAATCATTGCAGGTACACCTGTAGTATAGGCAACTGCCTGAGAGCCGGTTTCCTTATAAGCTTCTTCATGGTCACAGATATTATACAGATAATATGTTTTTTCTTTTCCGTCCTTTTTGCCGCGAAAAATGCAGCCAATGTTTGTCTTTCCCTTTGTACGCGGTCCCAAAGATGCCGGATCCGGAAGCACGGCTTTTAAAAACTGCAGAGGCACAATTTCCTTTCCTTCAAACATAATCGGTTCAATAGAAGTCATACCCACATTTTCCAGACATTTTAAATGTGTCAGATAGCTCTGTCCAAAGGTCATAAAGAAACGGATTCTTTTAATTCCCGGAATATTCAGTGCAAGACTTTCAATTTCTTCATGGTGAAGCAGGTACATATCCTTTTCCCCTACTTCTTTGAAGTTATATTCCTTCTTAATTTCCATAGGCTCTGTTTCTACCCAATGACCCTCTTCCCAGTAAGAACCTTTTGCAGAAACCTCACGGATATTGATTTCCGGGTTAAAATTCGTCGCAAACGGATAGCCGTGGTCACCGCCGTTGCAGTCCAGGATATCAATATAATTGATTTCGTCAAACTCATGCTTCAGGGCATAGGCGCTGAATACGCCGGTAACCCCCGGGTCAAAGCCGCTTCCCAAAAGCGCTGTGATTCCTGCCTTTTCAAAACGTTCTCTGTAAGCCCACTGCCAGCTGTATTCAAATTTTGCGGTATCCTCAGGCTCATAATTTGCCGTATCTACATAGTGGGTTTTCGTTGCCAGACAGGCGTCCATGATGGTCAAATCCTGATACGGAAGCGCCAGGTTTAAAACTACATCTGGTTTTTCCTTTTCGATCAGAGCAATCAGCTCGTCCACATGGTCTGCATCAACCTGCGCGGTTGTGATTTTTGTCTTTGTTGTTCCCTCCAGCTTTGCCTTTAACGCTTCACATTTAGATACGGTACGGCTTGCAATACAGATTTCCTCAAATACCTCGCTGTTCTGACAGCATTTGTGAATTGCCACAGAAGCAACGCCTCCACACCCAATAATCAACGCTTTTCCCATAATAACTTCCTCCTGTTTTTCATTTTATGGATTTATTTTCAATTTTTTATGCCTTTTTTGTAAGAGCCAGCAACATCTCCCGGATAATTTTTCCTGCTGCTGCGGTAGATGCTCCGCTGGCATCATAATGAGGGCTTAATTCATTCACATCACAGCCCACAACCCGGGCTTTTTCACATACCAGAGTTGCTGCCCGGCGAAGCTCATCAAAGCTGACGCCTCCCGGCTCCGGTGTACCGGTTCCCGGAAATACGGATGGATCCATAACGTCCAAATCCACGGTAAAGTAAACCGGTTTTCCCTTCAGGGAATCTAAGGTCTTTTCCAGACCTTCAAAATCAAACCTGTGCATGCAGGTATGTTTCTTTGCCCAGTAAAATTCTTCCTGTTCTCCGGAACGGATACCAAACTGGTGTATTCTGCCATCTCCAATCAAATCCCAGCAGCGGCGCAGCACACAGGCATGAGATAATTTCTCACCCAGATAATCCTCCCGCAAATCTGCATGGGCATCAAAATGTATGATGCAAATCTCCGGATATTTCTCCTGTACGGCTTCAAAGGCACCCAGGGTAACCAGATGCTCACCGCCAATCATAAAGGGCAGCTTCTGATCCTGCAAAATCTCCTGGGTTCTCTGGCGAATTTCTCCCAGCACTGCCCTGGTATTTCCAAAGCAAAGTTCCAAATCTCCGCTATCCATAACCAAACTGTCAATTAAATCACAATCCTGATACGGACTGTAACTCTCCAGTCCGAAAGATTCATGGCGAACGGCGCTGCTGCCAAATCGCGTCCCCGGACGGAAGGAGGTGGTAGAGTCAAAAGGCGCTCCGAAAAGGATTACCTCTGCCTCTTCATAATTCTTATCGCACTCCAGAAAGGTTTCAACATTCTTTTTCAACATTTTTTAAAAGTTCCTCCACATATGCGGGCAGATAAAACGCCCCTTTATGCAACGTTGTCGTATAGTAACGGGTCTGAATACCTCTGTCATTCCACTCCTTTTCCCGCAGATTTTTCAGCGGGTGGTACTTCTTAGACGCAAATCCGAAAAGCCAGTGTCCTGAAGGATAAGTTGGAATATGCGCCTGATACACACGGCTGATTGGAAAAGTTTCCGTAATATTGCGGTGTGCTCTCTGGCAGGCTCTGGCGTCCTCTTCATAAAAAGGACTTTCATGCTGATTCACCATAATGCCGTCTTCCTTTAAAGCCTTATAGCAGTTCCCGTAAAATTCTCTGGTAAAAAGGCCTTCTCCCGGTCCAAAGGGGTCTGTAGAATCCACAATAATCAAATCATATTCATTTTTGCATCTGCGGATATATTTCAGGCCGTCCTCAAAATGAATGTGTACTCTCTTATCATCCAGACAGCAGGCTGTCTTTGGAAGATATTTGCGGCACACCTCCACCACCATATCGTCAATCTCCACCAAATCCATGTGCCGGATTTCCGGATACTGCACCAGTTCTCGGATTACACCTCCGTCCCCGGCTCCGATAATCAGCACCTTTTCCACATGGGGGTGTACTGCCATAGGAATGTGAGTAATCATTTCATGGTAAATAAATTCGTCCTTTTCGGTCAGCATCATATAGCCGTCCAAAGTCAGAAATCTGCCGAATTCCGGGGACTCAAATACATCAATCCTCTGAAATTCACTTTCTTTGCTATAAATCTGTTTATCCACACGAATGGAAAATTTTACATCTTTTGTCTGTCTTTCTGAAAACCAGAACTCCATCTCAGCCTTCCACTCCTTTCAACACATTCAAATACCGGATTTTCTCGTCCTCAGGTCCGGTAAGCGTACAGCCTTTTTCCTTTGCGTATACAATATGTTCTACAATGGGCTGTGTCACCTGCTCTCCCGGCGCCAGAAGGGGAATACCAGGCGGATAGCACATGACAAATTCGCTGCAGATGCGTCCCACACACTCCTTTAAAGACAGAGACTCCTTTGGCGCATAAAATGCCTCCTGGGGAGATACTGCCACATGCGGAGGAATATACTCCTGCTCCAGCAAGTCTACCTTTTCTTTTCCGAATCTCCGGGAAATTTCAGAAAGCGCAGATACCAGGCGTTCAATGTCCCGCTTTCTGTCCCCAATAGAAAGATAAGCCAGCACATTACCGAAATCTCCGAATTCTATCTGAATGTCATATTCGTCCCGAAGCAAATCATAGACCTCAATGCCAGCCAGACCAACCTCCAGAGTATGCACAGACAATTTTGTCACGTCAAAATCAAAAACACTGTCCCCGTTTATCAATTCTCTGGAAAAGGCATAAAAGCCCGGAATCTCATTGATTTCGCTTCTGGCATATTCTGCCAGTTCCATAACCTTTTCAAAGGTTTCCTTTCCTCTGAGCGCCAGATTTCTCCTGGAAATATCCAGACTGGACATCAAAAGATAAGAACCGCTGGTGGTCTGGGTCAGATTAATAATCTGCCGCACGTGCCCGGTCGAAATCCCCGGTCCTGTAAGCAAAAGAGAACTCTGGGTCAGACTTCCCCCAGATTTGTGCATGGAAACTGCAGCCATATCTGCCCCTGCTTCCATGGCAGAAACAGGTAGCTTGTCCGAAAAATAAAAATGGGTGCCGTGCGCCTCGTCTGCCAGACAGTACATGCCATGCTCATGTGCCAGCTTTACAATGGAACGGATATCCGAGCAGATGCCGTAATAAGTGGGATTGTTCACCAGCACGGCTTTTGCGTCCGGATTTTCCTCTATGGCGCGTTTTACGTCCTCCACGGACATACCAAGAGGAATCCCCAATCTCTGGCTGCACTGAGGATTGACATACACCGGAACAGCGCCGCACAAAACCATAGCGCCGATAACGCTTCTGTGCACATTCCTGGGCAGAATAATTTTCTCTCCCCGCTTTGCCACAGAGAGAATCATACTCTGTACAGAAGAAGTCGTACCTCCCACCATAAGAAAAGCATGGGCTGCGCCAAAAGCTTCTGCCGCCAGTTCCTCCGCCTCTTTGATAACTGAAACCGGGTGACAGAGGTTATCCAGCGGCTTCATAGAATTTACGTCCATATTCATGCACTGTTCTCCCAGAAGCCGTGTAAGCTCCGGATTCCCCCTGCCTCTTTTGTGTCCCGGCACATCAAAAGGCACGACCCTCATTTTTCTTAAATTTTCCAACGCCTCATAAATAGGGGCATTTTCCTGAGATAACTCTCCCATTTTCTCATCTCCCCTGTCAGTAAATATTTCTTCCGCTGAAGACTTCTATCATTTCCCGCCGCAGACTGTTCATAATATCCAGCCGCTTTTTAGGCGGAAGCTCGTAAATATCTGTGTTAAAAAGATAGTTCTGCAAATCAATTTCCTTTAACATCATCTTGGTATGGAAAAGATTTGCCTCATATACATTAATATCCACAGCATCATACCGCTCCAGAGTTTCCTGTGCAATATAATCCTGAATGGACGTAATTTTATGATCCATAAACAGCTTTCTGCCGTTTACACTTCTGGTAAATCCTCTGACACGGTAATCCATGGTAATAATATCAGAATCAAAGGAGCCTATCAGATAATCCAGTGTGGAAAGAGGGGTAATTTCCCCGCAGGTTGCCACATCAATGTCTACCCGAAAGGTAGCAAGACAGGTTTCCGGGTGATACTCCGGATAAGTATGCACCGTCACATGACTTTTGTCCAGATGCGCCACCTGTGTGCTTCCCGCCGGAATCATGGATCCTTCTGCAATGAGCAGAGTTACAGACGCTCCCTGAGGCTCGTAATCCTGCTGAGAAATATGCAGCACCTGAGCGCCTATCATATCTGTCAGATTTGTTAAAATCCCGGTCAGTCTTTCCGAATTATACTGCTCATCAATATAGGCTATATAATCCTTCTGCTCTCTGGCTGTCTTTGCATAGCAGACATCGTAAATATTAAAGCTCAGGGCCTTTGTCAAATTATTAAATCCATACAATTTCATTTTCTCGCCCACAATGGATAGCTCCTTTTTCTTCGTAAAATATAAAAACCGCAAATGATGTATCCTTCCACACATCACCTGCGGCTAAAACTTTTCCTGTTCATGTCTTTAAATTCTGTACAGACACAGAAAAACAAAGACTGTTTATGGAAGTACTCAAGTTCAGAGTCTATATAGCAAATATCTTACTTTTACTACTCTTATTGACCGTTTCACAAGTTGATGTGCATGGATACGCACCGGTTGTAAAGTTACCAACTTATAAAATTTGAGTTTCTAACTCAATCAATAAGGCAACCTTTGTTGCCAGTCGGCAGTTGACCCGGCTGTCCGTATGGCCTTAATCCTTTTAGGAGGGTCATATAAATATTTGCATGGAATCTGTCGAACTTTGTATCCCATAGCATTTTTACTATATCCAATTTTGCTCTTTTTGTCAATTCCTTTTATAAAACTACAATCACACCCCCGTCATTGGCATACATGGTGCTGACTCCTGCTGTGTCCAGAATCACCACATCCTTCACAGAGATTCTCTCCAAAATGGCTTCCTTTACAATCTCTGCTCTTGCATTGCAGTTACAGTGGCTGATAGCCAGAACCTTATCTTCACTGCCCACTGCCTTCTCTGCAACATAATCTACCATTTTCATCAGAGCCTTGTTAATTCCCCTTGCCTGGTCTAGCTGCACAATGGTTCCTTCCGGTGTAGAACCCATAACCGGCTTAATCTTAAGGGCTGACGCAACAAAGGCCTTCAGATTGCTGAGTCTTCCGTTTTTGCGGAGTGTTTCCAGATTTTCCAAAACAAAATAGGTGTTCTGGGACTCAATGTAAGCTTCTACTGCTTCAATCACCTGTTCAAAATCCATGCCCTGTTCCTCACATTCCCGAATTTTCATGGCAATCAAAGTTTCTCCTACAGAAGCAGAGCGGGAATCAAAAACATGAACTTTCTGATCCGGCTTATTTTCCAGAAGCAGGTTTTTGCCAAGAACAGCACTGTTATACGATCCGCTTAAATTGGAAGACAAAGTCACTGCATAGACATGCTCTGCCTCGCAATCATAAGCCTGCATATATCTCTCCGGGGACGGGCAGGACGATTTCGGACTCTCCGGACTTGCTGCCACCTTTGCTAAAAAGGAACTCTGCTCAAAGGTTTCATCATCTACAATATCTTCTCCCTCCACGGTTAAAGTAAGGGGAATACTTTCTATTTTTTCATCTGCTTTCCAGCTTTCAGGCAGTTCGCCGCAGCTATCTATTACTATTTTATAACTCATTTTCAACAACCTCTTTATGTAGTTTTTAATACCATGTCTTATAATAACACAAAGCCGCCTGTTTGAAAAGGCTTTTTCCCGGAAAACTCTAGGATTTTTTCTGATTTTCGTTTATACTGGTCTTATCTGTATTTTGATACAGGAATTTTACAGAAAAGAGGATTCTTATTATGATTGCTCTGCGTATTTTAGATTTAAAGGATTTTATGTCCAGACTTCTAATCGGCAGTACCTTTGACAATTTCTGGCTGTGTGAGGCAGATATCACCACTTTTGTAACCTTTACCATTGACGGTTCTTTACATACAGATTTCTACGATACCCAGGAAACCGAAACGCTTCTGGCACAGAAGCAGAACTATGCTCTCTGGAGGGATATCAAGCCCTTTTGTTTTTCCATGATGAAAGGGAAAAAAACACCCCTGCACTTTAAAATTGTATTCCGTCTTTCCGAAAAAAATACAGAAAAACTGCTTCAGGGAAATACCCTTTCTTTTTCCTGTCAGGACATTTTCGGTCTGTTTCTGAACTTTCAGTATGATGGCAAAACCCTGACCTGTACCACAGGTACTTCCCTGAAAACCTTTACCCTGGATAAATCTCTGGATCAGATATGGGACGATATGGTTCAGAAATTTTTCAGACAACAGCAGATTCCCTGCGAAAAATTATAGTCTTTCATACAAAACGGAGGTAATTCATTATGATTCAGGACTTAGGTTCTTCTTCCTTTCACAACGAGTATATGCATATTCTGCCTCAAAAAGAAGATTTTATACTGGCATTCCAAAACCGGGAAATCCTTTCTTTTGTAAAACAGGGACAGCTTTTTCTCCCTGTACTGGCTGATTTTCCCGAAACAGCAGATATCTGTTCTGAAAACTGTATCTATCTTTTTTCCATTAACGAGCAGAAATACTTTCTTC
Organism: Blautia argi; assembly: GCF_003287895.1. Lineage (NCBI taxonomy): Bacteria > Bacillati > Bacillota > Clostridia > Lachnospirales > Lachnospiraceae > Blautia > Blautia argi. Next base: position 2,229,009 of record NZ_CP030280.1, read on the forward strand.
TTCCTGACGCCCCGGAAGCTTTTTCCGATTTTACTTATCAGGATATTTCCGTATTTCGCAGCATGCAACCAAAAGAAGTCTGTTTTGGACTTGTCACAGGCTTTCATCTTAGCAACTGGTATAAAAGCCGCCGTTTCTGCGGCGTCTGTGGAAAAAAGCTTGTCCATGATACAAAAGAACGCATGATGTACTGCCCGGATTGTAAGACCACAGAATATCCCAAAATTTCTCCCGCAGTCATTGTAGCTGTAACAAATGGAAACAAGCTGCTTTTGTCAAAATATGCAAACGGAAACAACAAACGATACGCCCTCATTGCCGGATTTACAGAAATCGGGGAAACCCTGGAAGAAACGGTACAAAGAGAGGTGATGGAAGAGGTTGGCTTAAAGGTAACAAATATCCGCTATTACAAAAGCCAGCCCTGGGGGCTTTCCGGCAGCCTTTTAGCCGGATTTGTATGTGATTTGGACGGAGAGGATACCATTACTCTGGACAAAAACGAACTGTCCGTGGCCCAGTGGTTTGAACGGGAAGAAATCCCATATGAGGATTATGACGTAAGTCTTACGCGGGAAATGATGATACAATTTAAAAAGGGGCTGCTCTAAGCAGCCCCAAAATCTGTTATTTTGCCAACAGCAGCATAATTTCATTGCTTCTTGCTACAAATTTTGTCATTTCTTCTGGTGTAAGCTGTCTATGGCTGATTAACGCCAGGTCATAAAGCTGTTCGCACAGAAGCTGTGTCTGTTCTCCCTCTTTATGTTCCAGCACATACTGTACCAGCTTGTTGTTTGCATTTAATACCAGGGTTTCCTGTCCGCCGAACATGGACGGATCCATGCCGTACATATTATACATTTTCATCATTTCCTGCATACGACGGTTTTCCTCAGAAATGGTCATCATGGAAGAAACCTTCTCGTTTTTCAGGCTTTCCACTTTCACAGTAAGATTGTCTTTTTTCAGCGCTTTCTTGAACACCTCAGACAATTCTTTTGTTTCTTCCTCCAGATTTTTGCCGTCCTCTTTTACAGCTTCGGTTACATCTGCATCAATACGAAGGAATCTGACATTTTCCTTTACCTGCTCTACATGTGAGATAAAAGCAGAATCAATATTATGCTTCAGAATTACAGCGTCCTGTCCCTGTTCTTTAAACATATTGATGTACTGGCTCTGCTGTACCTCGTCTGTTACATAATAAATATTGGTTTTCTCCGGTTCCTTCTTTGCCTCTTCTTTGGCTTCCTCCAGAACCTCTTCCTTCTGCTCTTCTGTCACGACTTCCTGCTCTGCATCTGTATCGGGTGTTTCTTTTGTGTTTTCTTTGATGCAGTCTTCCAGTGTCAGGTATTTTCCGTCAATGTTCTTGTAAAGAATGTGATCCATCATTCTTTCAGAGAATTTCATGTCCTTTAAGCAGCCGAATTTAATAAACGGATTGATATCGTCCCAGTATTTCTCGTAATTTTCTCTGTCTGTCTTGCACATACCAGTCAGCTTGTCCGCTACCTTTTTGCTGATATAATCAGAAATTTTCTTTACAAAGCCGTCATTCTGAAGCGCACTTCTGGATACATTCAGCGGTAAATCCGGGCAATCGATAACACCCTTTAAGAGCATCAGGAACTCAGGAATAACCTCTTTAATGTTGTCTGCAATAAAGACCTGATTGTTGTACAGCTTAATGGTTCCCTCAATGGATTCGTATTCCATATTGATTTTCGGGAAGTACAAAATACCTTTTAAGTTAAACGGATAATCCATGTTCAGATGAATCCAGAACAGAGGCTCTTTGTAATCCATAAATACCTTGCGGTAAAATGCCTTGTAATCCTCGTCTGTACACTCATTTGGGTGTTTTGTCCATAAAGGATTTGTATCGCTTAAAGAAACCGGACGTTTATGGATTTTCACCATTTCTCTTGCAGGAGAAATTTCCACAACTTCTTTTTCTCCGTTTTCGTTTTCTTTCTCCTCTGTCTTGGCGTCCTCGTGGATATGCTCAACCACAACATCGTCTTCTCTGACTTCAGATTCCTCTACGGTTTCGTATTCCTGAGGTGCGTTTGCCTTGGACAGGAAAATTTCTACCGGCATAAAGGAGCAGTATTTTTCAATGATTTCTCTTGCACGGTATTCATTGGCAAACTCCAGACTCTCCTCATTTAAGAACAGGGTAATCTCTGTACCAACCTCTGTCTTATTTCCTTCACCGATTTCATACTCTGTGCCGCCGTCACATGCCCAGTGTACGGCTGTGGCGCCGTCCTTGTAGGAAAGGGTATCAATATGCACTTCATCTGCCACCATAAATGCAGAATAAAAGCCTAAACCAAAGTGTCCGATAATCTGGTCTTCATTTGTCTTGTCCTTATATTTCTCTAAAAACTGAGTTGCGCCGGAAAAAGCAATCTGTGTAATATACTCTTCTACCTCGTCAGCCGTCATACCAAGACCGGTATCTATAAATTTCAGAGTTTTCTCTTCCGGATTTACAATTACCTGAATTTTATTTTTATGATTTTCCGGAAAGGTATATTCGCCCATAACCTCCAGCTTTTTCAGCTTTGTAATCGCATCACAGCCGTTGGAAATCAATTCACGGAAAAAGATGTCATGATCTGAATAAAGCCATTTTTTAATAATCGGAAAAATATTGTCACTGTTAATTGATAAAGTACCACGCTTGTTAGCCATGATAAATGCATCTCCTTTTTATCTGATCTGATTTAATCCCATATTAATACGCAAAAAGATAAAAGTCAAGAGAAAATTAGCACTCATTTTTAGTGAGTGCTAATAATTTATAATTTTTATACTTTTTTAATATTTTCTGTTTTCTGTGCCACCAGAAAAATATTCGGCGGATTTTTATGAAGATTTACAATTTCCAGAATCAAAAAGCCATGCTTCTGTATTCTGCGCATCAGGCCAATGGGAGTGTCAAACGCCACATAGGGCATGAGATGCAACTTGCTTTTCCAGAATTTTCTCACAGAATCTCTGGAAAGATTTCTGCCAAGACAATCTGTAGCAGAAATAAAAATCCCCCCCGGCTTTAAAAGCTTATAAATCCGCTCCAGCACCTCGTCCTGATTTTCCATGTAAAGCAGCACATTATAAGCTGTTACCACATCAAAGGCTTCTTTCGGAAAATCCATATCTAAAAGATTGCTGCAGTGAAACTGTATATTATCCTTTCCCAGGTTCTTTGCCTTTTCCTCTGCTTTTTGCAGCATTTCCTCTGAAATATCAAGAGCTGTAATCTCTTTTACATAATCTGCAAGCTGCATGGTGACAATGCCTGTTCCGCATCCGATTTCCAGCACCCGGTTCTCCCTGTCCAAAAAAGCCAAAGAGCGCTTTACTGTTTTTTTGTAGGCATTCTTATAGACATTTAAAACCTGTTTGTCAAACTCCCTGGAACGTCTGTCCCAAAAGTCAGAACCATCTTTTTGCTTCATACCGTCCACTCCCTTCCAATCATTTTAAAAACATACGCAAAAACTGTTTTTTTACTTTTGTATAGGGTTGATACCGCACAGGTAAATCCAGATAATTTCCCTTTTTCACTATACTTTTTCTGTGACTGAAGGTATCAAAACTCTTTTTTCCATGATAGCTTCCCATTCCGCTTGCTCCCACGCCGCCAAAGCCCATATACGGTGTTGCAAGATGAATAATGGTATCATTGATGCAGCCGCCGCCAAAAGAAAGATTTTTCAAAATTCTCTGTTCTGTTGCTTTATTTGTAGTAAAGAGATAAAGCGCCAGAGGTTTTTCCCTGCTGCTGATAAAGTCTTCCGCTTCCTCTATGGAAGCATAGGTCAGAACCGGAAGCACCGGACCGAAAATTTCCTCCTGCATCACAGGGGCGTCCGAAGAAACTTTCTCCAGTATGGTAGGGGCTATCTGCAGGCTCTCTTCCCTGCCATAGCCTCCTTCTGCAATTTTTTCTCCCTGCAAAAGGTCTAACACCCGGTCATAATGCTTTTTGTTTATCATTCTGGGATAATCAGGATTGTCCAGAGGGTTCTCTCCCAGCATCTGATGTATCCATGCTTTTACATACTTAAGAAACGGCTCCTTTACCGTTTCCTGTACCAGAAGATAATCCGGCGCCACACAGGTCTGACCGCTGTTTAAATATTTTCCGAACACCAGACGCTTTGCCGCCATTTTTAAATCCGCAGTTTCATCTACAATACAGGGACTTTTTCCTCCCAGCTCCAGTGTCACCGGAGTCAGATGCACGGCTGCCTTTTCAAGCACAAGCCGACCCACTGCCTTTCCTCCGGTAAAGAAAATATAGTCAAAGCGTTGCTCCAAGAGAAGGCTGTTTTCTTCTCTGCCTCCCTCTACCACTGCTACAAACTCCGGCGGAAAAAGAAAAGAAAGCAGCTCTTTGAGTACAGCCGATGTATGGGGTGCATAGGCTGAGGGCTTTACCACACAGCAGTTTCCTGCCGCAATGGCGCCAATCAGCGGCTCCATGCACAGCATAAAAGGATAATTCCAGGGGGACATAATCAGCACGACACCATATGGTTCTGTCACCTCAAAGCTCTTTGCCGGAAACTGGGCCAGAGGCGTAAAAACGGGACATGGCTTTGCCCAGTCTGAAACCTTTTTTTTCACATAGGACAATTCTGAAAGGGTCATTCCCACCTCTGTCATATAAGACTCAAATTCTGATTTTCCAAGGTCAGCCAAAAGCGCCTGATGAATCTTCTTTTCATAGGAATAAATTCCCTTCTCAAGCCTTTCCAGAGATTTTTTCCGAAAAGTCAGAGATTTGGTCACTCCCTTCTGAAAAAATGCTCTCTGCTTTTGTACCAGATAAGCCATCTCCATGCTCTGTACCCTCCTGCCTGCTTTCTATCCCTCTACAATCAGATACTGTCCGTTTGGCAGAGGAAAAACCTCGCTTGCGTCCTCCAGTTCCTCCATGGACATATCCTCCACATCCATACCGTTTTCTTCAAAATATTCCCTGACTTCCTTTAAAGAATCCACAACAACTGCCATGCAATCCTCTAAAAATGCTTCTGCCTCTTCTTCGGTTTCTGCCACAGGCTCGGTAAAAAGCTGCTCCTGATTTCTCAAAAATGTTAAAATGCACTCTTCGCTGTATTCATTCATACCAATTTCCTCCCTGTTCTATTATTTTTTCCAATACCGCTTCCACGGTTTGAGCGGTTCTTCCTGCTGTCTGCCGAACTTCCTTCTTGGCGCTGCCCACTGCAAAGCCATAGGCGACCTCCTGCAACATTTCCAAATCATTAAAGTTATCCCCAAAAGCTGCACATTCCTCCTCCGTTATGAGAAGATGTCTTTTCAGCACCCGAATCCCATTGCCCTTATCTGCACTCATAGGCATCATATCCAGCCAGGAAAGCCCTGAGGTCACCACAGTTGCTCTGTCCCCAAAGGCTTTTTTCCAAAAAGGTGCAATAAACTCTGCACTGTTTTCCTCATATACGGAAATCTTAATCATATCCTCAGGTACCTGAAAAATATCCGGCAGAATGGTTGTGTTATTTTTCACAAAATCAATCATATATTTCCGGAAATCCTCTGTCTTTGGCTGCAGATAAACCGTTTTCTCTCCGGAAACTACCAGCTCTGCCCGTTCTTTCTTCAATATGCTATGCAGGATTTCCTCTGCCAATTCCCGCTCAAAAACATCTTTATGTAAAATTTTCCCTTTATAGACAACCATTGCCCCGTTTTCGCAAACATAGGCAATTTCGTCACAGACCGGTTCAAACAGCCGTCTGAGATTTGTATACTGTCTTCCGCTGGCTGCCACAAACAGAATTCCCATTTTTTTCAGTTGCTTTATCTGCTCTATCACGGTGTCAGAAAGGGTTCTTGCACCATTTTGGAGAAGCGTTCCGTCTAAATCACTGGCTATGAGCTTTATCATTTTTCTACCTCTCCTTTTCCTTCCCTTTTGCAAAATCCAGAATTTCACCGGGACGATCCACGATTTTATCCGCGTGATGCTCTTCCAGCTCTTTTCTTGGACGAAAGCCCCAGGTTACGCCTATGGTAAACATTCCCGCTGCCTTTCCGGTATCCATATCTGTATTGGTATCTCCGCAGTAAATACACTCTTTTGGAGAAATCTGAAATTCCTCTGCAATGGCAAGGGCTCCTACAGGAGAAGGCTTTCTCGGAATGTTCGCTGTCTGCCCCTGCACCTTGTGAAATCTGTCTTTTCCGAAAATTCTCTCCACAACTTCTACTGCTGCTTCATGTGGTTTATTAGAAAAAACAGCTATTTTGATCCCCTGCTCCTTTAATCCGTCTAAAAGTTCTAAAATTCCATCAAAAGGCTTTACATGGTAAAAAGGATTCTCTCCAAACCATTTCCGATACAAAACCCGCACTGCCTCATAATCCGCCTGCGCTCCTCCTGGAACTGCCTGCAGCATTCTTCTTACCAGCTCGTCAGCCCCGTCCCCTGCATAAAAGTTATAGGACTCTACCGGAAGCTCCTCCAGATGAAAATGCCGCAGGGTCTTATTTCCCACATAGGCGATGGACTCCACCGTATCTGCAATGGTTCCGTCCAGGTCAAAAATACAAGCCTTATACATGTCTTACCACTCCTTTATCTCTATTCCCAGCTTTTTGCATTCCTGATACAACCTTGCCAGGGGCAGGCCCACTACATTGTTGTAATCTCCGTGAATTTCTTTTATGAAAATTGCGAATCTCCCCTGGATTCCATAAGCGCCCGCCTTATCCATGGACTCTCCTGTTTCCACATAAGCCCGGATTTCTTCTTCTGTCATGGTATAAAAGCAAACCTGCGTTTTCTCATAAAAGGTATGGACACGTTCTGTTTTCCCTTCTCTTTCCATAAGGGTAACTCCGGTATAAACCTGGTGCTCCTTCCCCTGAAGCATACGCAGCATCTGCACGGCCTCTTCCTTGCCCGAGGGCTTTCCCAGAATCTCCCCTTCTGCGGCAACTACGGTATCTGCGCCAATAACCAGAACATCTCCTTTTGTTTTCATATAAATATCACGGCATTTTAACAGAGATAATTCCTCTACCGCCTCTCCCGGATCTGTGGCAGTTATGTGTTCCTCTGCCTGGCTTGGCTTTACAAGAAAAGGAATTCCTGCCTGCGACAGCAGTTCCCGCCGTCTTGGTGATGCGCTTGCAAGTATAATTTCTTTCATTGTCTGCTCCTTTTTTGCAGTATGAAATCTCTTCTGGTGTACTGCATAATAAAAGTATATCTTGACTTTTTGTGAAGCGCAACCTCTTTTTTGAACCCAGAAACGGTTCGAAGCCATATTACCGCAGCCCCTTATGCCGCTACAATCATTTTTTTCACCGGTCTGCCTCCTGAATATAGCTGTGCATAGACCTGTTCACATTTTTTGAATTTACGGAAGGTTTCTTTTGCCTCGCACTCATTGCAATATACTTTCCAGCAGCCGCAACACTTGCAGTTTCTTCCCTTGTTTTCCATAAATCCTTTTACGTCCTCCCTGGGATATCCCAGAAACAATCCGATTTCGTGGGGAAATTTTTCTCCGCTTAAAAGTCTTTCTTTCAGACAGACCAGAGCTTGCAGATACTGTTCATACACATATCCCTCTGCTTCCAGTATTTCCCGTGTTTCCCGACAGCTTAAATCCTGTATAAGACGGCTCTTTCTGTACACATAAAGAAGCGCCCTTTTTTCATGAAAACGCATAACCATAAGATCCAGTCCCTTTTCCCGGAAAACCTGCTGCCACTTCTGCAAGGTTTCCTTTAATTCCTCCATGCTTTCCCAGGGATACCAGAAAAGGTTTGCGGTCTTCAGCCCCCGCAAGGGTAGGCGCACTGTGTCGAATCAAAAATTCGTCAAGCATGAATCACACCTCCCTTAATATCCTCCAAAACAGACTGCAGCGCAGCCGTACTTGCCCTGTGTATTCTCACAATGGGAATTTTATTTCGTTTGGCCTCCTGGGAGGCATTCATCACCATTTTGTGAGAAACCGTATTGGTAAACATTAAAAGCAAATCCGGACACCCCATTTTTTTCTTAATAGAACCATGTTCCTTTACAAACACCTTTGCCTTACACCCATAATTCTCACAGAGATTTTCATATCTGGTTACCATTCGTTCATTTCCTCCGATAATAATTACAATACTCATTTCTTCTCTTCCTCCTGTTACTATTCTTCCATATTTTTTCGCCTTCATACCACTATTTAATTAGTCAAAACTAACCTATTATCAAAACGAAAGCAATGAAAAACAGAATTACAGAATTTCTTTGCCTAAATTAGTTAAGACTAACTTTTTTTATATTTCTATCATACGGATTTCTTCTATTCTGTCAATAGTTTTTTGGGAATTTTAGATAAAATTAATGAAAAAACCTCTTTCTTCTCCTTATAAAAAGGATTATAATGGAGAACATATAGAGTATGGAAGTAAAACTCAGAAAGGATAAGAGTATGGGAAATTTCGGAAAAAAACTTTTAGGTATGGGCGCTTTAGGCGCAGCAGCCGGAGCTGCAGCTTATTATTTTATGAAAAAGAAAAATGAGAACCCGGATTTACAGGAAGAGTTTGCTGATTTTCAGGACAACTTAAAAGAAACAGCTGCTTCTGCTGCAGGTGTGGCTTCCACCTTCAAAAAAGTCATGGAAAAATCTGTGGATGAGGCAGTAAGCAAGGTCAAAGAACACACAGATGATTTTCTTGATGATGATATTTTTGAAGAAGAGGATTTTACTGACGCAGTAAAAGATGCGGTTGAAGATACCGTGAAAGATACCGCAAAAAAAGCGGAGGATATCAAAAAAGAGGTTAAAGAAACAGCAGAAAATTTCACACAGGAGATAAAGGACGCTGTGCAGAAAGCAAAAGAAGAACCGGAAGTATAATCCGGTATACCAAAGAGGGAGGATATAAAATAATGAACAACCAGTTATTTGAACAGGCAAAAAACGATGATATTCTGTCAAAGGAGCTGATTTCTTTTCTTCTGGAAACCATGGAATACAATCGCCTGAGCTTTATCAACGATGCTGTAGAGATTTTGAAAATTCTGAAAATCCGAATTGAGCGCGGAGATAAAATTACAGATGCGGTTTCTCACCAGATTTACAATCTGCCGGACTTTAAAAGCTTTGTCCGTGAGCATTTCTCTTCTTATGTTTACAATGAAGTCTTTTCCTCAAAAGGAGAAAAAAGCTATTTCTGTCTGGAACCTTGCGAGGGTGGTTATGAGCTGGTTCTCTCTGATAAGGATAGCAAGGTGTACAAGTGGATTTCCAGCCTGAATGAGAAATTTTCTCTGGTGTATATGATAGCCACAAAAGTTGTGTACATAAAAAATGTAAAAGCGAAAACTTATGCTCCGTTTTTATCCTCCAACGGGAAATACTGCCGCTATGATGAAAGCGTAGGGAAAATTCTGGAAATCTGATATAAAGAAAAAAGGGGATCCCATGGAATTTCAGTCACAGGATACCCTTTTTCTATTTATTTTCTTCTATTTTCTTTAAAATATATCTTTTATACTTCAAAAATTCCTGTGTCAGATTAAAATCCTCTGACCTTGGCTTTGGTTCTTTGATAACAAGCTCTTCTGTGATTCTTCCCGGATTTCCTGTGAGGAGATAAATCCGGTCTGCCAACAAAATGGCTTCGTCTATATCATGAGTGATAAAAATTGTGGACAGATGAATCTGCTCCATAACCTGAAGATACCATTTGTGCATAGCGCTCTTGGTCAGGGTATCCAAAGCAGAAAAAGGCTCATCTAAAAGTGCGATTTTCCTGGAAAACATATAGGTTCTGAGAAGGGCTGCTCTCTGTCGCATACCTCCGGACAGTTGAACCGGATATTTTTTCTGAGTACCCTCCAGCCCAAATTCCTGAAAATAAGGCTGTACCAGCTTTCTCGCTTGTTTTTTCTTCTCTCCCCTGATAATCAGGGGCAAAGCCACATTATCCTCAATGGTGCGATAGGGCAGAAGCAAATCCTTTTGAAGCATATAGCTGACCTGCCCCGGCCTACCTGTAATGTCCTCACCGTCTAAAAGCACCTGCCCGCTGTCTGGCTTTAAGATACCGGAAATCACATTAAACAGTGTCGTTTTGCCTCCTCCGCTGACTCCCAGAAGTGCAACCAGTTCCTTATCCCCCAGATGAAGGGACACGTTTTCTAAAACCCTTTTGTCTTCAAAGGTTTTTGTCACATGGGAAACCTCTAGCTGTGCCATATCTGATGCCGCCTTTCTCTTTCTTATTCCGGAAGATAGTCATTGGAAAATCCTGCATTCTCCGGTATTTTTGCTTCAGAAAGACCGTTTTCATTCAGCCAGTCATAAAAGGCATTCCAGCGCTCCGGATCCATATATCCCCAACGCTCCTCCTCTGCCTTATACTGGTCTGCCAGGTATTTCTGGCTTGCCTTCACCAGTTCGCTGTCCAGCTCCGGTGATGCCTTGCAGAGAAGCTCTGCTGCCTGTTCCGGTTCTTCAATAGCAAATTCATATCCTTTTTTTTACTGCTCTTAAAAACGCTTTTGCCGCATCGGGATTTTCCTTTAAAAAGTCATTATTAGCAATAATAACAGGCGTATAATAGTCAAACACTGGATTGAGATCCTTAAAGGCAAAATAATCGGTATCCAGCTTTGCCACCTCTGTTGCCACGCCTCCCCAGGCATAGAACACCCAGATTGCGTCCACAGATTTTGTCTTTAATGCGGAAACCTCATCAGTCACTGTGCTTGGAATCAGCTCTACCTTACTGAAATCACCGCCATCTCCTTCTACAACATTCTTCATCATGGCCTTTTCGATAGGCGCGTCCCAGGTGGCATATTTCTTTCCTTCCAGTCCCTTTGGGGAATCCATACCCTCTCCCTTTCTGGAAATAATACCTGAGGTATTGTGCTGCACTACGGCTGCTATGGCAGTATTGGGAAGAGCATTCTCTCCGGTCACCCCCGGCGCCATGGTATCCTGAAAAGAGATGCCAAGCTGAGCTTTCCCGGAGGCAACCAACGCATCTGCCCCATCCTCCGGCGGCTGTACAATCTCCACATCCAGTCCCTCTTCTTTAAAATACCCCTTTTCCTCTGCCACATACAGTCCCGTATGATTGGTATTGGGCGTCCAGTCCAATACAAAGGTCAGTTTTTCTTCTTTGCTCTCTTTATTATCCTCTGTTCCTGCTGCTTGACTGCTGCTTTTACAACCGGTCAGGACTGCAAGCATGGTCACACACAGAGCTGCTGCTAACCATTTTTTCTTCATCTGTTTTTCTCCTCTTTCTTATTTGACATGCTCCCAGGGCATGGATTTTCTCTGAAGAAACTCCACCAGCTTCATAAGCAGAAGACTGATAATGGAAATCAGAAAAATCACGGCAAACATTTTATCATAGGCAAATGCCTTTTTTACTCTGGTCATATAAACGCCAAGTCCGCTGAAGCCACCCAGCCATTCTGAAATCACAGCGCCTACCACAGAGTAGGACACGGAGATTCTGAGGCTTGCAAAAAAATGACTTCTTGCACCCGGAAGCTTAATATAGCGGAATATCTGAAATTCCCCGGCGCCCATGGAACGCATGAGATTTATCATATCCTTATCTGCAGACCGAAAGCCGTCCAAAAGCCCCACAGTAATCGGAAAAAAGGTTACCACTACAATGAGAATTACCTTTGGAAGCATTTCATATCCAAACCACAGTACCAAAAGAGGTGCAATGGCGACTGTGGGGATGGTCTGTGTCAGAACAATCAGGGGATAAAAGGCCTTGTATACCTTATCGAACCGTTCCATAATTACGGCCATAAGAAAGCCCACCGAAATTCCACAGAAAAGTCCCAGTGCAGCCTCTAAAAGAGTTACTCTGGCATGTTCCATTAAAAGTCTGAAATCTCCTGCAAAGGCTTTCACCACATCAATCGGCGACGGCAGCATAAAATCAGGAATCAGCCCTGCCATGGAAACTGCCTGCCATAAGATAAGAAGCACTGTCACTGCGGACACTGTCCAAAATTTACTGGTGGTGTTTCGTAACTTTTCTTTCAATACTCAGCACATCTCCTTCCGGCTTATAGCTGACCTTGATGTAAGCAGCTACAGACGGAGCTCCTGCTTTCACTGCAATATGCTGACATTCCTTTACAATGTCCATAAGCTCATCATAGTCCCCTTCAATCGTGGTTTCAAAAGGTCCTACATAATAATTGTTTCCTGTGCTTTTGATGTAGGCAATCACCTCATCAACAATACGGATTAATTCCTCGTCGTCCTTTGCCTCCGGCAATGTCTGAATTGCTACACTTGCGTTCATCTTGTTTTCCTCCTTTGTTTTAGGGTATAAAGAAGAATCTCGCCTGTGAGATTCTCCTATGAAACAAAAAATCCCTTCAGGGATTACCTGATGGGATTTACGTCTGTATCTGAATCTGCAAATTTTACAAACTGCTTCCTACGCCGGCATTATCCGAATCAGGTATGAGGGTCTAAAACGAATCTGGTTTTATTCTCAGCCGGACTTTCTCCAGCTCCCCTTGCAATGTTCAGTTTACTGTATTTACGGTTTTCTGTCAACCTCTTTCCTTCTGTCTTCTGTTTCTTCGCAGGACCAGATTTTCTTAAGCTTCTGCATGGCTTCTGTAATCTCCTCTTCTGTCAGACAGGCATAACCCAGAAGCACTTTTGCACCCGGATTTCTTGTTTCTTCTCTTAAATCTATGGCATATTCGGAATATCCGTAAACCTGAATCTCTGCTTTTTGCGCCCGCAGCACAGCCTCTTTTTCAGTGAGTCCGTTCACAAATTCCACAGTAAGATGCAGACCTGCATGTTCACCCGTAAAGGTACAGATATCCCCCATCTCCCGCAGTGCCCGTACCATGCAGTCATGCTTTCCCTTGTACACAGCCCGCATACGGTTTAAATGCCGCTCATAATATCCTTCTTTCAAAAACAGCTCCAGAATTTTCTGGTCTGTCCTTGACACAGTAACAGCAAAAGGACTCTTTCTGTCAGCATAGATCTTTGCCAGAGAATCCGGCAATACCATATAACTGACACGGATTGCAGGTGCAAGAGATTTTGAAAAAGTTCCCATATAAATTACCCTTCCGTTTGCATCAAAGCCCTGGAGGGCAGGTATGGGCTGCCCACGGTAACGAAATTCACTGTCATAATCATCTTCAATAATATACCGCCCTTCTGTTTCCCTGGCCCATTCAAGAAGTGCCATGCGGCGTTTCAAGGGCATTACTGTGCCTGCCGGAAACTGATGGGAGGGCATCACATAAGCGATTTCGGCCCCGGATTTTTTCAGTGAGGCAATGCTCATGCCGCTACTATCCTGAGAAACAGCCTTTACCTCATATCCAATATGAAGAAAATCATAGTAAGCATTCAGATAGGTATGGCTTTCCATTGCCACCACCTTCTCTTTTCCCAGAATTGTACCAAGCAGCATAAGAAGGTAATCATTTCCCGCTCCAATGAGAATCTGCTCCGGGCGGCAATGCATACCCCTTGCCTGATACAGATATTCTGCAATTGCACAGCGAAAACCATATTCTCCCCAGGGGTTTCCTGGCTGAAACAGCGCGTCTTCCTTTTCAGAAAGCACCTGTCGGGTAAGCTTTTTCCAGATATTATGGGGAAAGCTCCCAACAGAAATGCCGTTTAGGGCAAAATCCCAGCGACAGGTCTTTACTCCTGTGTCCCTGCACAGCTTTTCTTCTTTTCCACATGCAGGCGCTGTATTCTCTTTCCCGGAAACGTAAAGGCTTTCTATCTCACAGATATAATAACCCTTACAGGGAACAGACTCCATATACCCCTCTGAAACCAACTGCCCGTATGCCAGATCCACGGTACTGCGGCTGACAGATAAACACCTTGCCAGAGCTCTGGAGGAAGGCAGCCGTTCCCCTGGCTTTAAATCCTTTTGCTGTACAGCATTTTTAATATACGCGCAAATCTGCTGATAAATGGGAAGTTTGCTCTTTAAATCCAGCGGAATCAACAGTTCGTTCATCTTTATTTTAATTTAAAGGAGCTCTTTAAGGATACAATGCGGTTAAATACCGGCGTACCTGGCTTGCTGTCATGGCAGTCTGCACAGAAAAAGCCGTTTCTCACAAACTGGAAGCGGTCATAAGCCTCTGCCTTTCCAAGCTCCGGCTCTACCAGACATCCTTTTACAACCGTCAGAGAATTGGGATTTAAGTTCAGACTTCCGTCCTCTTTGTTGTATACGCCCTTTTCTTCGTCCACAATATTTTCATACAGACGGCATTCTGCCTCTACTGCTGTTTCTGCACAAATCCAGTGAATGGTTCCCTTTACCTTTCTTCCGTCCGGAGAATTTCCCCCCTTGGAAGCCGGGTCATAGGTACAGTGAATCACAGTGACATTGCCGTTCTCGTCCTTTTCGCAGCCTGTACAGGTTACAAAATAAGCGTTCATAAGACGCACTTCATTTTCCGGATAAAGACGTTTGTATTTCTTTACCGGAACCTCCATAAAGTCTTCTCTCTCAATATACAGCTCTCTTCCAAACGGCACCTGTCTGGTTCCAAGCTCCGGATTTTCCATATTGTTGGGCACTTCCAGATACTCGATTTCCCCTTCCGGATAATTGTCAATCACCAGCTTCACCGGGTCTAAAACAGCCATCATACGAGGCGCTTTCATCTTTAAATCCTCTCGGATACAATATTCCAGCATTGCATAATCCACAGAGCTGTTTGCCTTTGATACGCCGCAAAGCTCTACGAATTTCTGAATGGATTCCGGTGTGAATCCACGTCTTCTAAGAGCCGCAATGGATACCAGGCGAGGATCGTCCCAGCCATCCACAATACCGTCCTCTACCAGCTTTTTAATGTAACGCTTTCCTGTTACCACATTGGTCAGATACAATTTTGCAAATTCAATCTGCTTTGGTGGGTGAGGATATTCCAGTTCTGTTACCACCCAGTCATAAAGCGGTCTGTGATCTTCAAATTCCAGAGTACAGATAGAATGTGTTACTCCCTCAATGGCATCTTCAATGGGGTGTGCAAAGTCATACATAGGGTAAATGCACCATTTATCCCCTGTGTTGTGATGTGTCATGTGTGCCACGCGGTAAATAACCGGGTCACGCATGTTGATGTTCGGAGAAGCCATGTCGATTTTGGCACGAAGCACTCTGCTGCCGTCCTCAAATTCACCATTTCTCATTTTCTCGAATAATTCCAGGTTTTCTTCCACGCTTCTGTTGCGGTAAGGGCTTTCCTTTCCAGGCTCGGTAAGCGTTCCTCTGTATTCTCTGATCTCCTCTGCTGTCAAATCACAGACAAAGGCTTTGCCCTTTTTAATCAGCTTTACGGCAGCCTCATACATCTGCTCAAAATAATCAGATGCAAAGTACAGACGGTCTTCCCAGTCTGCACCCAGCCACTTGATGTCTTCCTTAATGGATTCTACAAATTCTACCTTTTCCTTTGTAGGATTGGTATCATCAAAACGCATATTAAATTTGCCGTTATATTTCTGTGCAAGTCCGTAATTTAATAAAATAGACTTGGCATGTCCGATGTGCAGGTAGCCGTTTGGCTCCGGCGGAAAACGGGTGCAGATTTCCTCGTATTTTCCTTCTGCCAGGTCTTTTTCAATAATCTGTTCAATAAAGTTTTTAGAAACGGTTTCTTTTGCTGTTTCTTTTTCCACTTTTTCTTCCTCCATCTATTGTAGTTTCTTCTGTATAGTCTAAGGACTATACTACCATAATTTTTTATTTTTTCAAAGGCTTTGCTTTTATTTTTTTCAATTCAGTCCAAAATCATAAAGTTTGCCGTTGCTGTGGCAATCAATTTCCCCGTCTTTTCAGATTTACACTCTGCCGATACATTGCAGATGCTTCGTCCTGCGCGGTCTGCCTTTGCAGTTACCAAAAGGACGTCCTGCGCCATGGCAGGGGACAGATAATTCAGACTCAGATTAATGGTGGGAATCCTCTGACTTTTGCTCACACTTCGCACCAGAACCCCACAGGTAGTGTCAACGGCTGTGGCAATCAGTCCTCCGTGCATGGTTGCCATGTGATTTAGTTCCCACCTCTGTACCGGGAAGCGCAATGTCACGCTCCTTTTTTCATAACTGCAAGCATAAAATTCTATCTGCATTTTGCTGTATAAATGATCCGGGTCTTTGGGATAAAGCCGATCCATGCTCTCCCTTATCTCCTGCTCCATTTCCCGGTTTCTTTCGTTTTCCATGTCCTTGTTCCTCCTTTATAAACGTGTTTTAATACCGTACTTCCAGCAGAGTCAGCCCTCTTGCCGGGGCTGTAAAGCCTGCGTTTTTTCTGTCACAGCTTTCCAGAAGCGCTGTCATGGTTTCCGATTTTCTTACTCCTCTTCCCACTTCAATCAGCGTTCCTGTAAGAATTCTTACCATATTATAAAGGAAGCCGTCCCCAGTGTAGGTTATGCAAATTTCCTGCTCTGTTTCCTGTATCTCAATACAATGCAGCGTCCTTATGGAAGACTTTTTCATCTTTTTATTTGAACAAAAACTTTTAAAATCATGGGTTCCTTCTAAGAATCCCGCAGCTTCTCTCATAGCGTCAATATCCAGGTTTTCATGAAGGGGGCACTGGTACTTCCGTTCAAATACATTTTTATGAAAGCCCGCTGCTATTCGATACTGGTACACCTTTTCTCTGGCATTTAACCGGCTGTGAAAACGCTCTGCTGCCTGACGCACCTGAAGAATTTCA
The DNA here is from genome assembly GCF_003287895.1 of Blautia argi. NCBI lineage: Bacteria > Bacillati > Bacillota > Clostridia > Lachnospirales > Lachnospiraceae > Blautia > Blautia argi. The sequence continues at coordinate 2,245,803 of NZ_CP030280.1, forward strand.
ATATCCTCCGGAAGATAATGATTCAGATACGCACAGATTTCTTCACAGCTTTTGTCTGTATCCATATGAGCGTTTGCCACCTGTCCCCTTGCATGGACGCCTGCATCTGTCCGCCCTGCACCCTGTATGGTTACCGGCGTTTCACACATGCGGGACAGTACGTCTTCTATTTTTCCCTGTATGGTATTGTCCGTGTCTTTCTGCTTCTGCCAGCCGCCGTAGCGGGTGCCGTCATACTGTATATCCAAACGATAATTCAATGTGTTTTCGCTCCTTCCTAAATAGTGATTATAATAGCACAGGGGGCTTTTGGCGTCAACCAAAAGCCCCTCTGTGCTTCCTTTATTCTAATCTGAATTTTTTAATCTTATTTCAGCAGATACACGTCTGCATAGTTCACACCCAGAGCGTTGGCTTTCTCATGGTCATTGACATAAATATCAATGCGGTTATCTTTAATGGCACCGCCGCAGTCTTCTGCCGTGAAAATATGACCATTGATAATCACCTGCGTTCCATAAGGAATCACGTTTGGGTCTACAGCAATGGTCTGTCCCTCAATAACCGGTGTGCCTGTTGCCGTAATTCCTGTTTCCACATCGCAGCAAAGCTCACATGCACAGTAATAGGTCAGCTTAAAGTTTCCTAACAAATCACCATACATTTCTTCCGTTGCATTGACTTCTGCAATATCTCCGCTACCGTATACGGTCTGTGTATCGTCCAGAATCTTAGTTGCCCATACTGCGCAGCCACTGTTTACATCATCAGATACAATTCCGTAATTGGTTCCCTTTGCCTCAATGGTTTTGCCATCTCCGGCATACATAACCACATGGAAAATATATCCGTCCTTTGCATAGAAAATCAAATCTCCGGGCTGTGCATCTTCTACCGGAATCTTGGTTCCGTACTGTGCCTGGTCTTCTGCCACTCTCGGCAAATCATAGCCATATTGCTTATAAATGCTCTGCACAAAACCGGAACAGTCCGCTCCGTCTGTCAGGCTGGTACCGCCCCATACATATGGATTTCCAATAAACTGAGAGGCAAATTCCACAATGGACTTTCTCACTTCCCCACCCGGAATACCGGATTTAACGGAAGTCAGGGTGTAATAACGGGCCTGATTTTCTTCTGGATCCACCTGAATCTCTGCTGTGGTATAAGCATCCTCGCCGTTCTTTTCTACCTCTGCTTTTACTGCTTCTTCCACATTGAGATATTCACGGCTTACAAATCCACGGACATCACCGGATTCTATGTACACCCAATTCTGGCCTTTTTCTGCAATAACATAAACCAGACTTCCCCTTTTCAGCGTTCCTACAATACGACTGTCTGTTCCCTTTCCTTCTCTCACATTGAGCAGACTTGCTGTTGACAATGCATAATCTTTTTCCACAACCGTCTGATTTACTGTGGCTCTCAAATGCAGAAAAGCTTTATTCTCCAGATAAGGCACCAGCTCCTGTGCCACAGGTGCAGTTCCTTCGATTCCTGTATAGGTTTTCTTTTCCTTTTTCGCTTTTTCTTTTGCCTGCTTCTGATATTTTTCCAGAATCTTCTGTGCTTCTTCTCCAGTAAAGACAGCATCTGCTTTTACAAAGCCTCTGACTTTGCCGGACTCTACATAAATCCAGCCGTCCTCTTCCTCTTTCAGTATGTAGCATACGCCTTCCTTTGCCAGAGTCCCCACACTGCGGGCTTCTGTATTCATTTCCTCTTTGATTTCCAGATTATCCTTGGCAAATGCGTATTTTCTTGCCACTGTCCAGAAACGGAAATCCTCTACCAGCTTTGGAACCTCGTAAATCTGCTGATTTGCAACCAGCTCTTCGTTGGTAGAAGGCGCTGAAATATCATCAGCCGCAATCTGGGGAGAACCATTTTCCAGAAGAATCACAAAGCCGTTTTCATCTAAGACATAGTGGTGTCCCTCCGGCAACTTGTAGCCTGTTCTCTGCTCATACTGCTCCGGGGTTTCTCCCTTTGGCGCTTCCGGCTGGTCTGCTTCTATCTCTGGTGTGCCATCTTCCAGAAGAATCACAAAGCCGTTTTCATCTAAGACATAGTGATGTCCCTCCGGCAACTTGTAGCCTGTTCTCTGCTCATACTGCTCCGGGGTTTCTCCCTTTGGCGCTTCCGGCTGGTCTGCTTCTATCTTCGGTGTGCCATCTTCCAGAAGAATCACAAAGCCGTTTTCATCTAAGACATAGTGATGCCCCTCCGGTAGCCTGTAGCCTGTTCTCTGCTCATACTGCTCCGGGGTTTCTCCCTTTAGCGCTTCCGGAGTTTCTGGTGTTTCCGGCACTTCCGGCTGCTCCGGGGTTTCCGGCACTTCCGGCTGCTCCGGGGTTTCCGGCTGCTCCGGGGTTTCCGGCTGCTCCGGGGTTTCCGGCTGTTCTTGAGGGGCTTCAGGAACAACTGGATTTTCCGGCTCCTCTGTATTTTCCTGTGTATCCTCCAGCAACAGAGGTTCTGATTCCATTTCCGTATTGTCTTCTGTCTGCACCTGCACATCAGCTGCATATACATTAGCAGGAACCGCCAGTGTAAATGCCATAGATAATGCAAGTACCCTCTTTAGTTCTTTTAATTTCAATCTTTTTTCCTCCAAAATATCTAAGGATCTCTTATTTCTGTTTGCTCTTTCTCAGTTTAACGCAACCAGAAAACAAAAACAACCCTTCTTCGTGAAAAAATGTTTTTTTACCTGTCATACTGAATCTCTTTCCCTAAGAAAAACAATGCCAGCAAATTTGGAATTGCCATCATACCGTTTAATGCATCAGATAAATCCCAAATCATCTGAGGAGCCAGCATACAGCCGGGAAGGGTGAGCAGAATATAAGCCAGACGGTACAACGCTGCCCCCTTCTTTCTTCCCAGATACTCTGCTGTCTGCTCTCCAAAATAAGCCCAGCCCAGAATGGTTGCAAATGCAAAAAGCGCTACTGCCACTGCCAGAAACTCCCGGCCCCAGGGAAGCACCGTATCAAAAGCCATACCGGTAAGCGTTGTACCGTCTGTGACAGCCTGCCCTGTCTGAAGCTGCATCAGATATTTTTGGGGTTCATATACCCCGCTTACCAGAAGTACCAAGGCTGTCATGGTACATACAACAATGGAATCAATAAAAATCTCCAGAATCCCCCACATACCCTGCACCTGGGGAGATTGTACCCTTGTATTTGCATGTGCCATTACCGAAGAGCCAAGTCCTGCCTCATTAGAAAAAATTCCTCTGGCAATTCCCATACGGATTGCCTGCCCCATACCGTATCCTGCAAATCCTCCCACTACCGGACGCAGACAGAATGCCTCTCTGAATATCAGAGAAAAAGCCGCAGGTATCTGTTGCCGAAAGACAAAAAGTACAGCCAGAGTTCCGCACAAATAAGCGCCTGCCATAACAGGAACCAGTTTCTCTGTAAAAGCTGCGATTCTTTTAATCCCGCCTGTAAGCGCCACTGCCACCAGTATCATACAAATACTGCCGGATGCAAAGGGCTTTATGTGAAACGTATTCCACAGCCCCTGCGCCATGGAATTTCCCTGTACCATATTTCCCATGCCAAAAGAGGCGCCCAGACAGCAAAAAGCAAACACCAGAGCAAGCGGTCTGCATTTTAATCCCCGCTCCATATATACCATGGCGCCGCCCTTCCAGCGTCCCTCCTGATCCCGATAACGGTATTTAATCCCCAGAAAATTTTCTGCATAGCTGGTCATCATTCCCAGAAATGCAGATACCCAAAGCCAGAAGATTGCCCCGGGACCACCGAACATCAGAGCAGTAGCCACCCCGGTAATGTTTCCTGTCCCGAGGGTAGCCGCCAGGGCTGTGCAAAAGGACTGAAACTGTGAAATTGTATGCTCCTCTTTTTCTTCTGATTTTTCCTTTGTCTTTAAAGACCCCAGCGTGGTTTTTAGCCACAGTCGAAGCCTCCGGATTTGAAAAAAACGGGACTGCCAGGTAAAACGAAGCCCGGCCGCCAGAAAAAACACCAGCATACCGGGTCCCCATACAAACCTCTGCAGTCCATGAATCCATTCCTGCATAAAAGACTGTCCCTTTATTCGTTTTTAAAGATTATGCCCTGATAAAAGCAAACATTCCTATTCCTGAAACCTCTTCTGTCCCAAAATCCCTTTTCTTTTCCAGTGGAAAAATACGAAAATGCAAATAGCAGAAGATACCAGAGAGCCTGCAGGCGCTGCAAGTCCCATGGGATACAGAGTATCCGGAAAATAAAGAGCTGCCAGATACGCCCCTGGAACCCGGACACATACTGCAGAAATCAGGTTGTGCAAAAAGGATACTGCCGACCTTCCATAAGCACAAAAATAACCGCTGAAGCAAAAATGTACACCTGCAATGGCACAATCCAGAGCATATGCCTTTAAGTACTGACTTCCCATAACAATAATATTTTTATCCTGAGAAAAAAGTTTTAAAACCGCCTCCGGCGCCAGAATACAGGCGCCAGCAGCCAGGATTCCAAAAGAAACAGAAAGAACCAGTCCATATCCCAGTGTCTTTTCTGCCCGCTCGTGCTTTCCTGCCCCAATATTCTGTGCTGCAATGGCTGAAATAGAAGACAGCATGGCAGATGGCACTAAAAAAAGAAAACTGATAACCTTTTCCACAATCCCCACTCCAGCGGCAGCTACCACGCCTCTCTGATTGGCAATAACTGTAATCAGAAGAAAGGAAATCTGAATAAATCCGTCCTGGCAGGCAACCGGAACTCCGATTTTCAAAATACTGCCAAGAGTCGGTCGATCGGGAACAAAATCCTGCTTTTTCAGCTTTAGCATCATTCCTTTTTTCTTCCTTATAGCAAGAAATGCCAGAACCACACTGGCTGTCTGAGAAAGTACGGTTCCCCATGCCGCACCTGCTGCTCCCATATGAAGGCCTCCAATAAAGGCAAAATCCAACAAAATGTTCAGCACACAGGCAGCCGCCACAAAATACATAGGACTTTTGGAATCTCCCATTCCTCTGAAAATACAGCTTAAAATATTATATGCCGTAATAATCGGAATTCCGAGGAAACAAATGGTCAGATACTCTCTTGTCTGTCCCAGCGCTTCCTTTGGTACTGACACCCATTCCATAATCTGCTGTATTACCAAAAGCAGAATCCCTGTAGAGATAAGAGATACTGCCAGAAACAGCACTACTGTATTTCCAACCAGCTTTCCTGCTTTTCCCTTGTTTTTCTCTCCCACTGCCTGCCCCAGTAAAACTGTTGTTCCCATAGCCAGACCTACGATTACTACTGTAATCATATGCATAACCTGACTTCCTATGGAAACCGCAGAAATGGCTGCCGCTCCATTATACTGTCCTGTTACATATAAATCTGCCATGCCATAAAAAGTCTGCAAAAAACAACTAAGCAGATACGGTATGGAGAAAGCCACCAGTGCTCTTAAAATACTTCCTTTTGTAAAATTTTTTTCCATTTTTCTCCCTCAGGCATCTGTACATCAAAACTCATTTCTGTTTATAAGTTTTCTCTCCATAAACAGCTCACACACAAACGAGCAGAAAAAACGGCACAGCCCACATCTGAGCCATACCGTTTTCCCTTTAAAAAACAAGATGCCGCTTTTTCTGCTATCCTGTGTTTTATTCAAATGCCTTTCCAACAGAACCGAAGAGTTCCATTTTTTCCTTGATTGTTTCGCAGATAGCGTCAAATCCAGGTTTTAATAATTTACGAGGATCATATCCTTTTCCTTCGTTGTCTTTGCCTGCTTCAATGTATTCTCTTGTAGCTGCTGCAAAGGATAACTGGCACTCTGTATTTACGTTGATTTTAGATACACCTAAATCAATGGCTTTTTTAATCATATCAGCCGGAATACCCGTGCCTCCATGAAGAACTAATGGCATTTCACCTGTTAACTTCTGAATATCGTCCAGAACATCGAAACGAAGTCCGCCCCAGTTTTCCGGATATTTTCCGTGAATATTTCCGATACCTGCTGCCAGCATGTCTACACCCAGGTCTGCAATCATTTTACATTCCTTCGGGTCTGCACATTCGCCCATACCTACGACACCGTCTTCTTCTCCGCCGATAGAACCGACTTCAGCTTCCAGGGAAAGTCCAAGACCTTTACATACGCCAGCCAGTTCTTTTGTTTTCTCTACATTTTCTTCGATTGGGTAGTGAGAACCGTCGAACATGATGGAAGAAAATCCTGCTTTGATACATTTGTAGCAACCGTCATATGTACCGTGGTCTAAGTGCAAAGCAACCGGAACTGTAATATTCAGTTCTTCAATCATGGCTTTTACCATGTCTGCTACTGTTTTGAAACCACACATATATTTTCCTGCACCTTCAGAAACACCTAAGATAATAGGGGATTTGCATTCTTCTGCTGTTAAAAGTGCTGCTTTTGTCCACTCCAGGTTGTTGATATTAAACTGACCTACTGCGTAATGTCCTGCTTTTGCTTTTTTCAACATTTCTGCTGCTGATACTAACATAATTCATGACCTCCATTTATTTATTGTGCTGAAACTATTATAACACATTTTCCCTTTCAGGCAAGCATTTCTTAATGCAAATTCGGAGAATCCATGGTATAATGATTGCACGTTGTGCAACCCACGGCTTGAAAAGTAAATGCCTCGCGGCGCCTCCTTTTCTGCGCTCATGGTATAATAATGGCACACTGTACTATTTTCATCAGAACTTTACAGGAGGATTTGAAATAGAATGAATAAAAAAAATTTAATTGTAGGTCAGTCCGGCGGTCCCACCGCAGTAATTAACAGCAGCCTTTACGGCGTTGTTTCCGAAGGGATAAGACAGGAAGCTGTTGACAAAGTATACGGCATGCTCAATGGAATTGAGGGCTTTCTTGCTGACCGTTATCTGAACTTTCAGGATTCCTTAAGCCCGGAAGAGCTGGAAAAGCTGAAAACTACTCCCGGCGCTTATCTGGGCTCCTGCCGCTATAAACTTCCAGAGGATTTAAGTGACCCGGTATATCCCCTGCTCTTTCAGAAATTTAAGGAACTGAATATCGGATACTTTTTCTATATCGGAGGCAATGACTCCATGGATACCGTAAGCAAGCTTTCCCGTTACGCTGCACAGACAGGCAGTGATATCCGGGTTATCGGCGAGCCCAAGACCATTGACAATGACCTGGTACACACAGACCATACCCCCGGATTCGGAAGTGCTGCCCGCTATGTGGCTTCTACGGTACGGGAAATCACCACAGATGCTAATGTGTATGAAACAAAATCCGTAACCATTATCGAAATCATGGGGCGTCATGCAGGCTGGCTTACAGCTGCAGGCGCATTGGCAAGAAAACATAGCAAGGACAATCCCCTTCTCATTTATCTTCCGGAAACAGACTTTGACCAGGAAGCTTTTCTTGCAAAAGTAGAGGCTGCCTTTATCCAGAATCCCAATGTGGTGGTCTGCGTATCTGAGGGTATCCATGACAAGGACGGCACCTTTATCTGTGAATATGACAACAGCGTAGGAACCGATACCTTTGGTCACAAAATGCTGGCAGGCTGCGGTAAATATCTGGAAAATCTGGTGAGAAACCGCTTAAAGGTAAAAGCCCGTTCTGTGGAATTAAATGTAAGCCAGCGCTGCTCCGCTTCCATGATGTCAGCTACTGACCAAAAGGAAGCCATTCGTGCCGGCGAATTTGGAGTAAAAGCTGCATTAAAAGGCGAAACAGGAAAAATGGTTTCTTATATAAGATCCTCTGATCTTCCTTACCGTATGGCTTTGGGACTGGAAGATGTAAATGAAATCTGTAACAGGGAAAAAACCGTGCCGCTTGCTTGGATTTCCGGGGAAGGTTCTGATGTCACAGAGGAATTTTATTGCTTACGCTCTCCCGCTGATTCAGGGCGTGGTAGATATTCCGCTGGGTTCTGATGGTCTTTGGGATTTTGTATCCAGAAAATAGACACTATATTTTATCAGGAAAGGGGTTTTTTTATGTTCCAAGTTTCCAACTTTACAAACAATGACGATATCCGCATTGTGGACCAGACAGGTCCTTTTACTGTTATCGAATACCTGCGCGATTTAAGTGTTATGCCTTCTGATGCAGCAACTGCTTATTTCTGCAATGCTATGAATGTACGTAAAAGACAGGTAATCTGTGATTTAAAAAAAGCACATATCACAGTACAGGCCGGAGCTATGCAGTGGACCGTTGGAAATGTAAATGCAACCACAGGACTGAAAGGGGTTGGCGATTTTTTTCGGCAAGGCTGTCCGCGGAAAAGTCACAGGAGAATCTGCAATTAAACCGGAATACAAGGGTGACGGCATTATGGTTTTAGAACCAACCTATAAGCATCTTATCCTTTTAAATCTGGAAGACTGGAATGGTTCTGTTGTACTGGATGACGGTCTGTTTCTTGCCTGTGACTCTTCTATTCGTCACAAAGCGGTCATGCGCGCAAACCTTTCTTCCACAGTTGCCGGAAATGAAGGGCTGTTTAATCTGGGACTGGTTGGGAACGGCGCTGTTTGCCTGGAATCTGCCTGTCCAAAGGAAGAGCTTGTGGAAATCACGCTGCAGGACGATGTTCTGAAGATTGACGGCAATATGGCAATTGCATGGAGTGGAAGTCTGGACTTTACGGTAGAACGCTCCGGAAAATCCCTCATTGGATCCGCAGCTTCAGGAGAAGGTCTTGTAAATGTGTACCGTGGCACAGGAAAGGTTCTGCTTGCACCGGTCGGAAATTAAACAATGACACCAACGAGAAAGGGAGGCTTTCCTCATGCATAAAATTTCCGGTTTTTCCGTGAAAAAGATTCTGAAAAAACATGGACTGCTGTTATTTATTCTTATATATGTTGGTTCCTTAACCATTCCCTATCTTCCGCATAAGAAGGTATCCGCGTCCTTTAAAAAACAGTTTTCTTCCAGAGAATTTTACAGTCCTGCTGTAGGAACAGAGCGAGTGGCCTATATTCCGGACAATACCGATGCTCTTTTATACCGTTTGAATATGATAAACAACGCCAAAAAAGAAATTATTCTTTCCACCTTTGATTTCAATGCAGACAAGGCAGGAAAAGATGTGATGGCAGCGCTTTATCATGCAGCAGACCGTGGTGTAAAAGTTCGGGTGATTGTGGACGGCTTCAGCGGTCTTCTGGATATGAAACTGCAAAGCCGGGAATGGTTTGAAGCCCTGGCGGCTCACGAAAATATACAGGTCAGAGTATATAATTCCATCAATCCTTTAAAGCCCTGGGATATGCAGGCAAGACTGCACGACAAATATGTCATCATTGATGAGCAGATGTATCTTCTGGGAGGCAGAAACACCATGAATCTTTTCCTGGGAGATTATTCCTCTTCCAAAAATATTGACCGGGAGCTTTTTGTATACGAAACCAGGGAAAATCCTGATTCCTCCCTTTCTCAGGTAAAAACATATTTTGAAAATATCTGGACATTATCAGACAGCAAAGATTTTGTGTGCAGAAGGGAAAGTGAAAAGGTACAGGACGCTGCCAAACAGTTGGAAAAACGCTTTGAAAAGCTGCAAACACTGTATCCTGAGGCTTATAAGCCCTGGAATTACGAAGGACGTACCTTTGAAACCAATAAGGTTTCCCTGCTGTGCAATCCCCTGAAGTCCGAAAACAAAGAGCCCTGGGTATGGTATTCTCTGCACCGGCTCATGTCTGAGGCAAAAAACGTAACTATTTACACGCCCTACATTATCTGCGGAAAAGAAATGTATCAGGATTTATTTCCATTAAAGGAGAAAAATATTCCTGTGGAAATTATTACCAATGATGTTGCCAGCGGCGCCAACCCCTGGGGTTGTACCGATTATTTAAACCAAAAAGAAAATATCCGCAAAACCGGAGTAACGGTCTATGAATTTATGGGAAAACACTCCTGCCACACCAAGGCTGTGCTTTTAGATGACCGCATGAGCATTGTAGGCTCTTACAATCTGGATATGCGAAGCACTTATCAGGATACAGAACTAATGCTTGCTGTAGATTCAAAGGAATTAAATGCCATGATACGAAAAGAAGCCGAAACAGATAAAACCTATAGTAAGGTCATGCAGGAAGACGGCACATACCAGTATGGAGAAAATTATAAGGCAAAAGAAATGAGTACCGGAAAGAAGCTATTTTACGGTGTTTTAAGAGTGCTGATTCTTCCCCTTCGGAGATTTTTGTAATTTTAGACTCCCAACACAGTCCATATCGTGTTGGGAGTTATATGATTTTTACTGAAATATTTTTTTCATTATGCCCTGTTCCATATCATCAATACTATAAACATGCTCCAAAAGTTTGTTTCATAATCTTATCCACCTTCGGTTAAACCTGTGCTTATCCTCTATACTTTTTCTCATCATATCGCCTCCCGCCTTAGTAGTTGCATATAATCACTTCTTCACCAACACGTTTTGATGCATCTGCATTGATAAAACGTTTTACACTGACTACATCCATTTTATACCCTTTCTTTCCATATAATTCATGAATAAATTCTGTATTCTGATTTGTCAACATACAAAAACAGCCTCTTGCTGTTAATTCATCAAATAAATCTGCAAGTCGCTTATGGCTTTCAACATCAAAGCCCTCTTTTGTATAAGATTCAAAGGATGTGGGATTCAATGGGGCATAAGGGCTGTCCAGGAAAACAAAATCTCCTGTATCTGCATTTTTACAAGCTTCCTCAAAGTCCCCTTCCATAATTGTTACACTTTTCAAGTATTTTGAAATTGCCTTAATCGAATCTGTATCTACGGATTTTCTTCTGCTATTATTATATGGAACATTAAATAAACCCTTCCCATTCACTCGATATACCCCATTAAAACAATGTTTATTCAAAAACACAAACAATGCCGCCATTTCAAGATCCAATTCTTCTTTCATTATTTTGTCATTGTACTGTTCTCTCAAGGAATAGAACTAAGTTTAATGCATTTCCTTCTCTTATGAATATTTTTGACTTTGAATTGCTTTGAAATTGGAGATTTTTTTCCGAAATAGAAACTGACTGCGGATTGATATCAACACCTACTGCATTCCGATTAAGCAGTTTTGCCTCAACAAGTGTCGTACCACTTCCTAAGAATTGATCCAAAATCCACTCTCCTGGATTTGAGTATCGTAATATTATATTTCTTGGAACATAGGGTGACCAATTACCTCTATATTTGCCTGAGTGTGTTGCCCAACTTCCCCTCTCTGGAAATGACCAGACTGTAATATCTAATCTTAATAGTATTCTCTACAAAAGTCCCCCTTCACTATACATGAATTAGTTTTGTATTTCCTGCATGTTATACTATTCATTTATAGTGAAAAGGGTGTTCCATGTATCTCTATTTCCCCTGCTCTGCAATTCTCTCCGCCAGATCATTCAGATACACCCAGCGGTCCATCTTTTCCTCCAGCTGTTCTTCTGCGTCTTCCTTTTCCTTCATCAGTTCATTCAGTCTTCCTGAATTTGTGGCATTTTTCATAATTTCTTCATCAAGCTTTGCAACTTTTTCTTCCAGTGCAGCAATATCATCGTCAATGGTTTCATATTCCCGCTGTTCTTTAAAGGTAAATTTCAGTTTTGTGCTGCGATTTTGTTTCCAGTCCTTATTTCCCTTTTTCTCTGTATTCTCCGCCTTTTTTTCCGCTCTGTCACTGACTTTTTCCTGTTGATTTCTATTCTTCGCTTCCAGATAATCCGTATAGCCGCCCTCATACTGACAGATTCCTCCCTGTCCGTCAAATTCCAGAATCCGGTCTGCCACATTATCCAGAAAATAACGGTCATGGGACACCGTAATCACAATCCCCTGGAAAGAATTCAGATAGTCTTCTAAGATTGTCATAGTCGGAATATCCAGATTGTTTCCAGCCTCGTCAAGCAGAAGCACATTAATGTTTTCACACAGGACTCCCAAAAGATATAATCTTCTCTTTTCCCCTCCGGAGAGCTTTCCGATTGGCGCATACTGCATATCCGGAGTAAACAAAAAGCGTTCCAGCATCTGGGAGGCGCTGATTTTGCCCTCTCTGGTGGTGATATATTCTCCAATCTCCTTCACATAGTCAATCACTCTCTGCTTTTCGTCCATGTGCTGCTCTTCCTGGGCAAAATATCCCATGCGAATGGTTTCTCCGATTTCAATGTTTCCGTTATCCGGCTGCACCAGTCCGGCAATCATTTTCATAAACGTAGATTTTCCGCAGCCGTTTGGTCCGATAATTCCCACCTTCTGGTTTCTGAGAAAAATGTAATTAAAATCTTCCACTATCTTCAAAGCATCAAAACTTTTGCTCACATGCCGTAACTCAATGGTCTTTTTTCCCATTCTGGTTTCCACAGAATCCAACTCCACAATCTGGTCTTTTACCGGTGCTGTCTGGTTCTTCAGATTTTCCAACCTCTCCAGTCTGGCTCTCTGCTTTGTGCTTCTGGCACGACAGCCTCGCTTTGCCCATTCCAGTTCCATTCTGAGTACAGATTGACGTTTCCGCTCAGAAGCCAGTTCCATCTCTTCTCTCTCTGCCTTCATTTCCAGGAATTTGGAATAATTGGCAACATAACTATACATCTGGCCATGGCTGATTTCCAGAATCCTGTTGGTCACCTTATCCAGAAAATAGCGGTCATGGGTTACCATAAGCACGGTTCCGCGAAATTCCCGTAAATAATCTTCCAGCCATGAAATCATCTCTGCGTCCAAATGGTTTGTAGGCTCGTCCAGCAAAAGCATATCAAAGTCTGATGCCAGCACCTTTGCAAGAGCGACCTTCCTTCTCTGTCCCCCGGAAAGATATTCCAGAGGGATATCATATTCCAGAATCCCCAGCTTATTTAAGTTGCTCTCTACTCTCCACTGCTGCTCACTGTCCTGCATATAAGATAAAATTGTGGCATTTTCAGGGAATACAGGATTCTGAGGCAGATACGCAATTCTTAAATTATTCTGTTTTACAATCTGCCCCTCATCTGGTTGTTCCAGTCCTGCCACCATTCGCAAAAGTGTGGTTTTTCCCGTACCGTTTATTCCGATGATGCCGATTTTATCACCCTCCTGGATTCCAAAAGAAGCCTGGTCAAAAATCACTTTTTCCCCGTATATTTTACTGATATTTTCTATATTTAAAATATTCATAAGAAATCTCCTTTGTATTATTGCTTCACCAGCTAATCATAAAGGATTTTTCTATATGCGTCAACTGCATAGTCTTTCACAGGAAACAGCTATGTGGAATAGTCTCAGCCTGCATTTTCTTTTGCCATAATAAGCAGTATAATGCGATATATTAATTCCTTCATTCGGATAAAGATGTTATTTTGTATTCATGCTTTCAAAATAATCCAAATGTATTTTTTCCTTTTTCTTCTTTTCCCGTTGCCAATCCTTCCATTAAATGCTATGGTATTATGGAAAATACTAATTCTATGGAGGAAAAACCTATGATAACATCTGTCCTTATCCTTTGTATCGGCTTTTTGCTGCTGGTAAAGGGTGCAGATATTTTTGTGGAAGGTGCGTCCTGTATTGCCAAAAGACTACACATTCCCTCTCTCATTATCGGACTTACTATTGTAGCGTTCGGTACCAGCGCCCCGGAACTGGCGGTCAGTGTCACTGCAGCCATAAAGGGCAGCAATGACATTGCCATTGGAAATGTGGTAGGTTCCAATATTTTTAATCTTCTGGTGGTCATTGGCATGAGCGCCATGATCTGCCCCTTATCCGTAAAGCAAAGCATGATAAAAAAGGACTACCCACTTTCGATTCTTGCTGTGCTTTTGCTGGATATCCTGATTTTAGACCGTGTATTTAAAGGCAGCGAAAAAATGACCCTTGGACGCACAGACGGTCTTTTACTGCTTTTGGGCTTTGCTGTTTTTATGTACCTTACCGTACAGGAAGGCTTAAAAAAACGCAGAGAAAGCCTCTGCGCCCAGGAAACAGAGGTTTCCGCCAAGTATACCATGCCTGTGAGTATCCTTCTCTCCCTTGTGGGACTGGCTGGTATTATTGCAGGCGGCGATATGACCGTAAACGGCGCAAAGGACATTGCCAGGGCCTTTGGGCTTAGCGAAGCGCTGATTGGTCTTACCATTGTAGCTGTGGGAACTTCTCTTCCCGAACTGGTTACTTCCATTGTAGCTGCCAGAAAGGGAGAAAGCGATATTGCTCTGGGCAATGTTGTTGGTTCCAATATTTTCAATATTTTTCTCATTCTGGGACTTTCCAGCACCATTCTTCCCATGACTGTAACGGAAACTTATATGTATGATATTGGATTACTGGCAATTTTATCCATTCTGATTTTTATACCCATTGCCAGAAACAGACGGGTGGGACGCTTTATGGGAACACTCATGACCTGCTCCTATGTGGTCTACACCGTTTATTTAATTGTCCGGTAACGCGTCCTGTAGCTTCACCCCGGCTTCATTTAACATGGCAGTCAGCAAACCGTATTCAAAATCCTGCACAGGTCTGCGCTCTTCCAGAAGAATCCCCATAACGCCATATACCTCCTCTGCGCCCTGCACAGGAAGGTATATGGCTCTTGCCTCTGGAAGAGTGTGGGTGCAGGCGCCTGCGCGATGATGATTCACCGCCACCCATTGTACCACAGCCTTTTCCTGAACATTTACCAGTTCTTTCAGTGCTTCCGCTTCCATTCCCTTTCTCGGAAACAGCATCGGTTCCTCTAAAATCCTTTCTTTTCCCATGGGATAAATCAGTATCGACAGTTTCAGCAGTTTTCCTGCCTGTTCCGCCACTTGTTTCCATACCTCTTTCTTAGACTTGCAGCGGCGCAGTTTTTGACTGTTCTCCAGCAAGATTTCTGTGCGGTACTGTTTCTTTGCGCTCTCCAGATTCTGTTCCTTTAACTTCCGCGTAAGCGTTGCCGTAAAAAGCCCCACCAGAAACAGCATGAAAAACGTCGCCAGGTATCCCCTGTCATACGCCTTAAAGCTCAAGTATGGTTCTGTAAAGAAAAAATTAAATGCCAGCACGGAAAACAAAGAAGAATACACGGCATAAATTTTTTTGTCCGCAATATAAGAAGACAACAAAACCCCTAAAATATAGGTCATAATAATATTAGACTCAGAAAGCCCCAGACACCCAAAGCCCAGGGCGATTCCTGTAGTAAGCAGCAAAACACCGGTAATGGCAGCTAAATCCTTTGCCACATGTCCTTCTTCTCTGCACACTCTGCGCTCCTCTAGCGCTTTTCCCCTGTCTGCCTGCCCGGCGTCCGGAATAATATAAATGTCAATATTCGGCGCCCGCTGCATCAGAGTTTCCAACACCTCTGACCTCCCTCTTTTCCAAAAACTTCTGTGATTATTCTTCCCTATTACAACCTTTGACACATTTCCCACAACGGCATATTCTGCAATCTGGGCTGCAATATCCGAGCCGTATACGGTAACAATTTTTGCCCCTAAGGCTCTTGCCAGTTCCAGATGACGACTCAGTACTTTTCTGGTTTCTTCTCCTGCTTTCTTTAACTGGGGCGTTTCCACAGAAAGCACGGTAAACTGCCCGTGAAAAGCATACGCCAGACGGGAAGCCGTGCGAATTACCTTGGCGCTGGAAGGCGCAGAAGACACACAGGCAAGAATATGTTCTCCTGTATGATATTCCCGGTATCCAAGGGCGTTTCTCTCCTCCTCTGCCATACGGTTCACCCGGTCTGCCACCCGCCGCAGGGTAATTTCCCTTAGCGCCACCAACTTTTCCCGCCGGAAGAAATTCGCAAGCGCCCGTTCTGCCTGAAGTGCTTCATAAATTTTCCCCTCTTTCATACGGGCAATCAATTCGTCCGGCTCAATGTCAATCACTTCCACCTGGTCTGCCTGGTCAAACACGCAATCCGGAATCCTCTCCCGCACTTCTATGTGAGTGATATTTCCCACAAGGTCATTCAGACTTTCCAGATGCTGCACATTCAAAGTAGTATATACATGGATTCCTGCCCGCAGCAGTTCCCTGACGTCCTGGTAGCGTTTCTCATTGCGGCAGCCCTTTGCGTTGGTGTGTGCCAGCTCGTCCACTAAAAGGAGCTTCGGTCTGCGCTTTAGGGCTGCGTCTAAATCAAATTCCTGCAGACAAATGCCCTTATAATCTACCAAAAGCGGCGGCAAAGTTTCCAGTCCCTCTGCCATGGCCTGGTATCCGGTCTGGCGTGAGGCTCTATATAGCCCGCAACCACATCTACACCATGCCGGAGGGCTCCATGGGCTGCCTCCAGCATGGTGTAGGTTTTTCCGGAGCCTGCTGCATATCCCAGAAAGATTTTCAACCTGCCCCTGGTATTCTTTTGTTTCTGTTCTTCTTCATATTTCAACTTTCGCAAAACCTGTTCCGAATCCGGTCTTTCATTCTTCATCTAAAATCCCCATAGCCTCTGCAATGTCCAGATTACATTTTAAAACATTTACTCTCTCTTCTCCAAAAATCCCCAAAACCTTGTGTCCTGTATTTTTCTCCACAATTTTACCAATCTCTTCCCTGGACAAACCGGAATGTTCTGCCACTGCGGCAACCTGGATTTTGGCAGCCTTTGGAGAAATATGAGGGTCTAAGCCTGAGCCTGAAGCTGTGAAAAGGTCAGATGGAATATCCTCTTTTTTAACTCCCGGGTGAGAACTCAGAAATTCCTCCAAATCCTCCTCCATACGTTTCTTTAAATCCGGATTTGAGTTTCCATAGTTAAAGCTTCCTGAGGAAACACCGGCATAATCCCCGTTTTCCTTCTCTTCTTCTGTATAAGTATTATAATTTACCGAAGAAACCCTTGGTTTAAAATAATAATCCTCTGTAAAATCCTGTCCAATCAGAGCTGAACCCACAGCGTCCCCGGCATCAGAAACCAGATTTCCTTCTTTATCCACCAAACTTCCGTTTGCCTTTTCCTTCATGGTGAGCTGGCTGACTCCGGTCAGAGCCAGCGGATAACAAAAAGAACAAAGCAGCATAAGAACCACACTAAATCCCAGCATTTTACCTGCTGATTTTATAAACTTCTTCATCGTCTTCCTCCTACATTCCCATTACTGCCAGCAAGGGTGCTACCAGTAAATCGATCAGTTTAATTCCCACAAACGGTATAGCAATTCCGCCCAGTCCGTAAAGCCCCATATTCCAAAGCAACAGCTTTTCTGCTTTCATGGGTTTATATTTTACTCCCTTCATGGCAATGGGAATCAGTCCCGGAATAATCAGGGCATTAAAAATCAAGGCAGACAAAATCGCGCTTGCCGGTGTTGCCAGTTGCATAATATTCAGAATCTGCATCTGCGGTAAAACCATGGTAAACATAGCGGGAATAATAGCAAAATATTTGGCAATGTCATTGGCAACACTAAAGGTGGTAAGGGATCCCCTGGTAATGAGAAGCTGCTTTCCAATCTCCACAACCTCCAGAATCTTCGTAGGATCAGAATCCAAATCCACCATATTTGCCGCTTCCTTTGCTGCCTGGGTTCCGGAATTCATGGCAAGCCCCACATCTGCCTGAGCCAGCGCCGGGGCGTCATTAGTTCCATCTCCGGTCATGGCGACCAGCTTTCCTTCTGCCTGTTCTTTTTTAATAGCATCGATTTTATCCTCCGGCTTGCATTCTGCAAGAAAGCCGTCCACACCTGCCTCCTTTGCAATGGTAGCCGCTGTCAAAGGGTTATCCCCTGTACACATAATGGTTTTGATTCCCATTTCCCGCAGTCTTGCAAAACGCTCTACCAGTCCCGGCTTTACCGTATCCTTCAGATAAATCACGCCTAAAATCCGGCTGCCCACACAAACGACCAGAGGAGTTCCCCCCAGATTGGAAACCTCTGTTACAATGCCTTCCAAATCTGCCGGAACCTCACCGCCCCGCTCTTTTACAAAGATTTTCATTGCTTCAAAAGCGCCTTTTCTCACCAGGGTACCGTCCTTTAAATTTACACCGCTCATTTTTGTCTGTGCAGTAAATTCCACAAATTCCATCTGATTGCAAATGCTCTCCTCTAAAATACAGCCCATTTGCCGTCCCAGTTCTACCGTGGATTTGCCCTCAGGCGTGGTATCCATAAGAGAACACATCACACTATAATCCACTAAATCTGCTTTTTCTACGCCTTTTACCGGGTAAAATTCTGCTGCCAATCTGTTTCCGTAAGTAATGGTTCCTGTTTTATCCAGTATCATGGTGTCCACATCTCCACAGGCTTCCACTGCTTTCCCGGACATGGCAATTACATTAAATCGTGTAACACGATCCATGCCGGCAATACCAATTGCAGAAAGCAGCCCGCCGATGGTGGTGGGGAATCAGACAAACCATAAGAGCAATCGCCCAGGAAATGGGAATATCCACGCCTAAATAATCAGAAAACGGATAAAGAGTTACCACTACACTCAAAAAGATTAAGGTCAATACAATCAACAGGGTATTTAAGGCAATCTCATTGGGTGTCTTCTGTCTTTTGGCACCTTCTACCAGAGAAATCATTTTATCCAGAAAGGATTTTCCCGGATCTGCCACAATTCGGATTTTCAGCCAGTCCGAAACCACAGTGGTTCCTCCTGTTACAGAAGAGAAATCTCCTCCTGCCTCACGGGTAACCGGTGCGGATTCTCCTGTAATGGCAGATTCATCTACAGAAGCGACCCCTTCTATGACTTCTCCGTCATTGGGTATCACCTCTCCTGCTTTTACCAGCACTACATCATCTTTTTTCAGTTCAGACGCAGGAATCATCTTTTCCTGCCCATTTCCAGGAATCAGTCTGGCTTTTGTGTCCTGCTTTGTTTTCTTTAAGGACGCTGCCTGCGCCTTTCCCCTTCCCTCTGCCACGGATTCTGCAAAGTTTGCAAACAGCACGGTGACAAACAGAATTAACGTTACAATTCCGTTGTAAACCTGATATCTGGCGTCCCCACCGAAAAGGGTAGGGAAAAAGGTCAGCGCCAGGGTAATCCAAAAGCCCACTTCCACAACAAACATAACGGGATTTTTTATCATATAGCGCGGATCCAACTTTTGGAATGAACCGAGAATTGATGATTTTAAAATATCTTTTTGTAATGAATTTTGTCCTTTCACTCTTAGCCATTTCTTACTCTCCTTTTCCTCCTGCCTGTGTTCCTTACAGCCACAGGGATAAGTGTTCTGCAACAGGCCCCAGCGCCAGTGCCGGGAAGAAAGTCAGTGCAGCAAAAATATATACAATAAATACCAGAATCAACATAAAAGTCACATTGTCTGTCCGCAGGGTACCAATGGATTCATTCACCTTTTTCTTTGCAAGCAGCGAACCTGCAATGGCAAGTTGTGCCACAATGGCAATGTACCGTCCAAAGAACATGGCAAGACCTGCGGTCACATTCCAAAACACAGTATTATCTGCCAATCCCTCAAAGCCGGATCCATTGTTTGCCGCCGAGGACGCATATTCATACAGCACCTGGCTCAGTCCGTGGAAGCCGGGATTGGTAATTCCCTCAAGCCCTGCGGGCACGCTGACTGCCAGGGCAGAAAATCCCAGAATCAACAGTGGGTGTATCAAAATACAAATGGCTACCAGCTTCATTTCCTTTCCTTCAATTTTCTTATTCAAATATTCCGGTGTACGCCCAACCATTAAACCGCAGATAAAGACGGCCAGAATCACATACAGAATCATATTCATAAGACCTACGCCCTTACCTCCGAACACACAGTTTAACATCATGTGCAGAAGAGGAACCATACCTCCCAGAGGAGTCAGGGTATCGTGCATGTTGTTGACCGTACCTGTGGTAAAGGAAGTCGTCACAGTTGTAAAAAGTGCGGACTGGGCAGTTCCGAAACGTACTTCCTTTCCTTCCATGCTTCCTGCGCTCTGGTCAATCCCCATTTCCTCAATCACCGGATTTCCCGCCATTTCTGCGTTGTAGCAGATAAGCAGTCCTACGGTAAATAAAATAGCCATCGCTCCAAAAATCACTGCGCCCTGTCTTCCCATAATCAGGCGATTCTTCGTCTCTGTACCCGGCAAAAGCTGCGTTTTCTCCTTTTTCTTATCATGCATCATATGTCCAAAAGTCACAACACAGGCGCCGGGCAGAATCATCATGGAAATCAGTTCTGCAATATTGGAAACAATGGTGGGATTTTCAAATGGCGTAGTTGAGTTAGCTCCAAAAAAGCCGCCGCCGTTTGTCCCCAAATGCTTAATGGATTCCAGCGCTGCCACCGGTCCCACTGCAATATCCTGCATTTTTCCTTCTATGGTATGTACCGTCAGATTTGCCCCCAGGGTTTCCGGAGTTCCCTGACTGACTAATAAAAGTCCTACCAGAAAAGCAACGGGAATTAAAATTCTGGTGGTAATACGCACCACATCTCTGTAAAAATTCCCCAGCTTCTTTCCTGCCAGCCCCCTGCAGAATGCCATACAGGCCGCGTAGCCTGTTGCCGCAGAGGTAAACATCATGTAAATGATGACGCACATCTGACTGGCATAAGACAAACCGCTTTCCCCTGCATAGTGCTGCAGGTTTGGTATTTGTCATAAAACTGATAATGGTATTAAAAGAAAGGGACGGTTCCATGGAACCAATCTCATTGGGATTCAAAACCAAATCATTCTGAATCCTGAGTATGAGATATCCCAGAAAAACCATAACTGCATTTGCCAGCACAAGGGTCAGCGCATATTTTTTCCAGCCCATGTCCCTGCCTTTGATGCCGCAGATTTTATAGATAACAGCGTCTATGGGATCAAAGACCCTGTCTGCAAATGTTTTTTGTCCTGTTGCAATGTGATACATGTATTTTCCCATAGGAATTACAAGAATCACAAAAATCGAAAGTGTTAAAATAATCTGTAACATCTTTTCTCCTCCTGTTTTTTCCTCTCGATTTCTTTTTACAGCTTTTCAGGATAAATCAGGGCATATACCAGATATCCTGCCAGCGCTGCAACGATGATTCCCAAAACAATCATTTCCTGTTTCCTCCTATTTTTCCTTTGGTTTTATCTGTGCTTCACAGAAATCTGCAAATAATTTCACGAGTCCGAAACTTCCTGCCAGAACTCCTATCATAATGAAATCCATCATAAGCATTTCCCTCCTTGCTGTAACATTGTATTCCATTTCGAATTAAAGAAGTGTTAATCTGAAATCCCTTTGCATTAAAACGGTATAAATATAAAAAGGATTTTCCTATGGAATAAAAGAACCGGCTCGGCTGTCTTACCCCATCGACAGCCGAACCGGCTCTTTTTTCTCTGCATAAACAAACAGACAATCTTTTATTCTTTTTCTAAAAACCCTCTGATCGCTTCCGGGTTTCCCTTTAAAGACCCCTGTATCATAGGCGGCTTTCCGCCTCCCTTTCCCTCAAAAGCTTCATTTAAACACTTACCAATGCTGCAGATACTGCCGTCCTTTTTTCCAAGCACATAACGAAAACCCTGCTCTTTGCTTCCCACAAAAACGCCGCAGATGCCATCTGTCTTTTCCATGGCTTCGTTTACAAAATTCCGCATGGCTGCCGGGTCCATTTCCTCTGCAAAAAGAAGGAGATTTGCCACCGGATTTTCCAGAAGTTTCTGTTCCTCTTCTTTAAGCGCAGCCTTTACCAACTGCTCCTGCAGTCTTTTATTCTTTTCTTTCAAAGCTGCAAGTTCCTCTTCCAGCCTTTTGACCGCGCACACCACTTCCTCCTGCTTTGCAGAAAGCCGGTTGGAAATCTGCTTTACGCTGGCTTCCTTTTCCCGATAATCCGAAAGCGCCCGGAATCCGCAGTGCAGAGAAAGACGCATGCCGCCCTTATACCGTATCGCTCCTGTAATCTTAATCATGCCCACGCTTCCCGTTGTTTTTACATGAGGCGCGCAGCAGGCGCAGCTGTCATAACCCGGAATCTGTACAATCCGTACCTGTCCCTCAATTTCCATTTTGCTGCGGTAAAAAATATGGGGCAGCTCTTCCTTTGACGGCTCCAAAATTACAATAGGAATGTTTTCCGCCACAGCCCGATTTGCCTCGTACTCAATTTGCCGCAATTCCTCTTCGGTCAGAGGTCCGTCATAATCCATGGTCACCTCTTCTTTTCCCAGATGAAACCCCACGTTCTGATAACCAAAGCGCCGATGCACAATCCCGGAAATAATATGCTCCCCTGTATGCTCCTGCATTTTCAGGAACCGCTCCTGAAAGTTCAGCTCTCCTTGTACAACTGCTCCCACCTCCAATAGGCCGTCTGTTTCATGTAGCACCACGCCATCCTTTTCCTGTACGTCCAATACCTGTATCCTTTGCTGTCCGGATACCAGAACACCGGTATCTGCTGTCTGTCCTCCGCCCTCAGGAAAAAAGGCAGTTCTCGAAAGAACTACCTCGTATTTGTTTCCTTTTGGGACACAGGATAAAACCTCTGCTTCAAATTCGGACAAATAGCTGTCCTGATAATACAATTTTTCTGTCATTCCTGTTCTCCATATACCCGGATTACGGAAGTAATCTTATGTACTGCCTCCATACCTTCAATAATCAGCATGGCGTCATGGAAGTTTCCTTCCCTGACCTTTGAGGTCACTACAACGATTTCCGCAAAATCCTCTTCTCTGTGTTTCTGAATCATCTGCGCAATGCTTACTCTGTAATTACCCAGTACGCTGGCTATTCCTGCCAGAACTCCCGGCTTATCGTCCACATGAAGTCTTAAGAAAAACCGGCTTTCTGTTTCTTCCTGTTTTTTAATGGGAAGCGCTTTATAGCAGGTGCAGCTGATTCTGCCTGTACACCCAAACAGAATGTTTCTCACAATGTCAAACACATCGCCTACAATGGCGCTGGCTGTGGGAAGTTCTCCTGCTCCTCTTCCATAAAACATGGCATCGTCCACTGCATCTCCGTGAACAAAGACTGCGTTAAAAGAATCGTTTACAGAAGCCAGAGGGTGTCCCTCCGGTACCAACATGGGCTGTACTTTCACCTCAATGCCGTCCCCTGTGTTCTTTGCCACGCCTAAAAGCTTGATTACACAGCCAAGCTCTTTTGCATAGCGAATATCTTTGGAGGAAATATGGGTAATCCCTTCTGTGGCAACGTCTTCAAAAGTCACCCTGGAATTAAAGGCAATAGATGCCATAATGGCAACCTTTCTGCCTGCGTCATACCCCTGGATATCTGCCGTAGGGTCTGCTTCCGCATAGCCCAGTCTGGTGGCAAGCGCCAGAGCGTCTGCAAACTCCATATGCTCCTGGGTCATCTTCGTAAGAATAAAATTCGTGGTGCCGTTGACAATGCCCACCACCTCGGAGATGTGATTTCCTGCCAGACACTGCTTCAACGGACGGATAATGGGAATTCCCCCTGCCACAGAGGCTTCAAACAGAAAGTCACAGTGATGCTCTGCGGCGCAGTCCAGAAGTTCTCCGCCAAAGGAAGCCACCAAATCTTTATTGGCAGTCACCACATGCTTTCCTGCACAAAGCGCCTGTGTGATATATTCCTTTGCCGGGTGAATGCCTCCCATAACCTCAATAACAATCTCAATGGACTCGTCCTCTAAAATCTCCTGCCAGCTGTTTGTCAAAAGTTCCGGTTCCGGAATCTTTGCCGCTGCTTTTTTCAGATTTCTCACTAAAATCTTTTTTACGGCCACAGATGCGCCGATTTTCTGTTCCATCTCTTCTTCCTGGTTTTTCAGAACCTTATATACCCCGGTTCCCACCGTTCCCAGCCCCAAAAGCGCTGCCTTAATTACTTTTTTGCTCATGCTTTTCTTCCTTATTAACCTCTACCCTCTCTATGAACCCTTTTTTCATTTTACTGTTTCGTTTAAATGCCTTGCTCCAACCTCCCAGTTTATTATATACCCAGAAGGAATGAGAAAGCACGGTTTTGGCTTTTCCGATTTTTTCCTTGGTTGTCTTTGTGTAAATCGTTCCACCTGCCTCCAGCTTTGTTCCTTTCATAATATGGGTAATCAAATCTGTTTCACAGGTAATGTCGTCCGGCACCTCTGTATACGCCATGCCTACGCAATCTGCCTTGTGGGCATCGCTGCCCCCGGTTCCCGGAAGCCCGTACCGCTCTGCAATTTCCTTTGCCTTATCGTTGACTTCCTGGGGTTCACAGGCATTAAAGGTTTCCATAAAATCAAATTCCCGCAGAATATCGGGATTCCGTTCATAAGCCTTTGCATTCATAAAGCTCATAAACTTCTCTCCGCAGGGGTGTGCCGGTCCTAAAATGCCTCCATAATTATGCACAATGGGAATCAGCATCTGTACCGGAATTCCCCGAAGCTCCAAAAGCCGCAGCTTGATGTTCTCCGGCATAATCACCAGAATATGTCCGGCGTCCAGGGTATCGTATTCGATTCCCTTTAACACTACAAAGTCCTGATACTTCTGCCCTTTGATGTTTTTTTTCCAATGACGGTATCCGCCGTAGGAATCATGGTCTGTTACCAGCATTCCCCCAAAGCCCTGATTGCGGAGCATACGGATATATTCTTCAATGGGAACCTTTCCGTCTATAGAACCTTCCTTTGTATGGCAATGCATGTCAATCTTCATGACAACATCTCCTTTCCCCAACTTACCTATACAGCCTACAGACCAAATCTTTGCTTCATAGCCCCTATTTTGTCTTTCGATACAACCAGATTAAATCCCTGGGGATTAACCACAGCTCCCTTTGCCACCGGAATCAATACCTTTTCCAGATTTTCAAAGGTAACCAAAAGAGCCTGAAACTTTTTATCCTTATTAAACTTTCTGAATTCCTCTGCATCTGAAAAAACAGGCTGGAAAATATCTCCGTTCTGATTTTTCACATAAGGAACCTGTACCTTTTTTCCTTCCTCGCCTTCTCCCGGCTCCTGCTTCTCCACTGCTACCAGATATTTGCTTTTTACAAGATTGGCAGCAACTTCTTCTTCCAGCTCTGCCAGGTTTTCCTTTTCTTTCATATCCACGCCTCTTCGGAATTCCTGCATAAAATAAATTCCGGAAAGCTGAAGCTGCGGATTTAAAAGCGGTCTTTTTTCTTCAGGAAGAGCAGAAAAATCCGGTTTTTTAATAATTACCTCTAAATCCAGTTCTGTCTTTTTATCCTTTTCATGATAAACCACACTGTTGACTCCCAGGGTATAAAGTGCGGTGTAAAAGCTGAGAAAACTTTTATTTTCTACTTTAATGGCAGCGATGGGATTTTTCTTTTCTGCCAGAGGTTTAGCTGCCTCCTCCAAATCCTCTTTATTTTCAAAAATCCATACCTGGTCGTTAAAGCTCTCCGGGTCGCAGATAACAAACGGCTGTCTTGTTGCTCTGGAAAGAATAGTAAATACTTCTTCCCTGGTCTGTATTTTCTGAATGAGTTCTTTGTTTACATTGTCCATGTCATTTTCTCCTGTTGTCTTCTTTTCTATGTATAGTATACACCTGTTTTCTGTTTTTGTCCTGTATTATTTGTTATGAAAAAACAAAATGCTGAAAAAAGCCACTTCCCCTTCACAATAATAAGGAATTTCGCAATATTCTGCCAGCGCATCAACCTTCACACAAAAGGCTGACAGGCAGGACGCCCGTTTCTTGGGAAACGGACACGCTTTTCCCAGTTCCATGGCACAGGGAGAACAAATCTGGCATGGTCCTGCCATAGCAGGAAGATACTCCTTTAAGTCCTCCTTCATCCCCTCAATCAGGCTCCAGGTCATCTGATTGTGCCGGTGTTTTATCCCCTTTGTTTCTTCATCGTCCAGAATATTTTTTACCGGAGTAATGGTCTGCAGAACAAGCGCCCGTTCAAACTGTTTTGCCTTTCTCTCCAGTTCCTTTGCCTCTCCGCAGGCAGGCGGACAGGAATAATTTTTGTCATAATTTCCGCAGTAATTCATTTCACAGTACATACGGAAACGCTCCTCAAAAGAAATTGCCATGGTATCTATGATTCTGTAATTATCAAATCCCAGTTCCTCGGCTGCCTGCAGTAACTTTTCTTCCAGTTTTTTCATCGCGCTTCTCCTTTATATTTCTTGATATGTGGTCAGATTTCCTTGGCAAAAAATCCGTATTCCGCTTCTCCGTTTTCCCAGTATCCCTTTATCAGATATACATACCCGGCATCACAGGTAATTTCCGGATTCCCCGCCTGGTTTTCTGTCACTGCAACGCTTTCTCCCTCCGGAATATCCGCGGCAGATTTCTCCTGTTTTTCTTTTTCCCACTCCTCTTTTGTCCATCTGAAAACCTCTGTTTTCTCCGGCTCTACAGAAAAAAGCAACTCTGCCTTTGTCTGACCTTCTATGGAAATATCTGCCAGTTCCTCCATCTGCAGCACATGAGCTCCCTCTGCTGCCGTGGTAGTTTCTTCCTGTCCTTCCTCCTGATATGTCCACTGATATGTTCCCGTTTCCGACACCACGGCTGTTACCAGAGCGTCCGGCTGCGCGTAAGAAATATCCAGTGTGGGAACCTTTGTCATATCTGCCTTTGGGAAAAATTCTTCCAGGTAATGGCTGTATTCTTTCTCTTTCTGGCTGTCCTTTTCTTCTACCTGTATTTTGGTAATTCCGTTATACTGAGCAGGATAGGACTGCGCCACAACGCCGTTGCCCCACACAGAAACCACATCTCCGCTTTCCAGGTCTTCTCCTGCTATCATTTCTTCTTTTTCATTATAGACACCGCCCTCGGGAATGGTTCCCATAAACGGGGTTTCGTTGGTCAAATCCACAAACAGAAAATCACCGGTCTGGTTTTCCAGATAGAGCGCTTTCATAGAATATTCCCCTTTTAACTGTTTTTCTTCCGCCTTATCCGGCTTAAAAAACATGTTTTTCACTACAAAAGCGCCGCCTAAAACCGCTGCGGTAATCAACGCCACACCTGCATAGGCGATTACATTATTTTTCTTCATAAACCCTCCTGTATCAGAAATATTTTGACTGTCTTTTGTTTCAGCATACCACAAACCCATAAAAAAAGAAAGGGGGACGGTTAACGCCCTTTTTCCAAGCTGTTTTCGTCCCCATTTCCACTCTTTTCTTCTTTATCCGCTGTATTGTAATCCACAGTCAGAACACTAGCCTTTCCAAAAAAATTTTTATTTCTTCTCACCATTTGTCAACCAGCATCCATACAAAGTTTTAAAGAAAGAATCCTTTTTAAAGATTCCTCAATCCGGGTTTCTGAAATTTCTCCACTTTGCATAGCAAAAAGAACCTCTTCATAAGCCTCATGGAAGTCCACTGGCATCAATAACATATCCGCACCTGCATTTATAGCTAAAACAGCAGCCTCCCCGGAAGTATACTCCTGTGCAATAGCTCCCATATTCAGTGCATCTGTGATAACAATTCCCTGATACCCCAAATCGGTTCTCAATATATCTGTTATCATCTGCTTTGATAAGGATGCAGGAACCGTATCACCGGTAATTCCCGGACAGGAAATGTGAGCCACCATAATTACTTCCGCACCGGAACGAATCCCCTCTATAAAAGGAACTAATTCATTTCCTTTCATCTCCTCCAAAGTGGCGTCTGTACTGGCATATCCTGTATGCGTATCTGCAGTCGTTGCTCCATGTCCCGGATAATGCTTCAATACTCCAATCACTCCCGTATCTTTCATTCCTTTCAGTTCTGCCAGAGCCATATGGGACACCATATGACAGTCGGAACCAAAAGAACGATTTCCAATCACTGTATTTTGTGGATTGCTCAAAACGTCTGCAACTGGAGCATTATCCATATTAAATCCTAAATCAGAAAGAAATGTTCCAAGCTTTGTTCCCAAATTATAAGCTGCCTGAGTATCTCCGGTTCTTCCCAATTCACGCATATTGACAGAAGCATCGAATTGAAAGGCCGGATTTCTTCCAAACCTTGTGACCGTTCCTCCTTCTTCATCCACGGACAAAAACAATGGAAGTCCAATCCGATTTCTGGAATATTGTTGAACATTTGCAGTCATCTGCTTCACCTGCTGCGGTGATTCAAAATTTTGAGCAAAATAAATAATCCCTCCAACTGGACAAGCTTCCAGTGCTGCTTTCGTACTTTCTCCTGCTGCCACAACCTGTCCTACTCCGGTCAGTGCTTCCGGCGTAATCATAAAAAGCTGCGCTACCTTTTCTTCTGCAGACATATTACGAATTTTTGCTTCCACTTCCTGTTCCAGCAATTCCTCTTTTGTTGGTTCTCTTTTTACGGGTTCCTCTTTTTTAGACTTCGGAGTAACTGGTTTTGAATCTTTTTCTGCTTCTATTTTTCTTTCAGATGCTTGCTTTTTCTCTTTCTCTGTATGATACAGGCTCCACGACCGCCAAATTACACAGCCCCCCAGCAGTAATACAAAAAGGACTAAAATTTTTTTCTTATTCATATTCAACAATGTACCCCACTTTTCCACTTAACAAATCCGGATACATTCCAGCCAGATTTGCTGAGGAGTCATTCAAGTACCAGCTTCCGGATACGCAGAATAAATTCATCACATCTTCTTCAATGGTACCTGTAGCCTCAGAACCCACATCTACGAAACTGGGCTCTCCATTGTACCAGTAAAGCTGTGCCCAGGAATCACTTGTATTCAAACCGGATTCTATAAATTGATTTTCCTGATTCACCCAATAATATGTCGTATCTGACGCTGTCCGTTTTCCTCCCAGATAAAAATGAATATCGGTATAGCCACCTGCATTCAGCAAATTCTTAATATGTTCATATTCTTCCTCTGAATTAATTCGCACCAGATATCCTCCAGCGTCCATACTTTTTTGACGTGCCTCTTCCCAGGTACAGTCTTCTATCACAAAGCCATATTCATGAATTCCCACATCATCTTTCATGGGCTCTATTTGAATAATCGTTTCCGGATACAATTGAACTTCACCGTTTTCTCTCCAAATTCTACATTCCAACAGCATTTTTCTATTTGTATAATCACCGCCCTCAAAAATATGGGTATCTTCTACTTTTACACCATCTATATTCCTTACTACAACTGCTTTTCCTGTATCTCGGTCTTCCAGATAAATATTCAAAGGAGTTTCAAATGTAAACTTGCTGCTCCCTTCCTCTTCTAACAGGCAGCCTTCTATCTGAACATAAGAAGCATTATATGCATCCAAATCCACTTCTGACATATCAACAACCTCTTCCGTTTTCTCTTCTGTCTGCCCTATTGGCTCTTCTGGCTCAGGATAACTTTCCACATATACATCAGACTGCGGTTCTACAGAATCCGAATCATTTTTCCCACAGGATTTTACAATAAATATAAGGGCCACCAGAAGTAAGAGAAGCACTGCGCCTCCTGCAACTAAAAATGGATTGAAAGAAATGGTAACTTTATTTGAGGAAGAATTTTCTTTTGCAGGTTCTTGAAAGTTTCTGTTAATATCTCCGAAACTGTTTCCATATACATCTTCCTTTTCCTGTTCTTTCTCTGCCTCAATTTGAACGACAGGAATCTGTCCCTCTTCCGGCTTTTCCGCCTCAATTTTCGTTTCGGTTTCTTCTGCCTTACTTTCTTTCCCGTATTCCTCAAACATTCTGGTAGGATCCAAAACTGGTTGAACGGTTTTGTCTGAATTCTCTTTCATCCGATTTTTCTTTTTATGTTTTTTTTCCGGTTGTAAGGAAACAGCCTGTTTTGTCTCCGTATCAATTAATGGAAGGTTACAAGAAGGACATATTTTTATTCCTTCATATTCTTTTCCGCATAATGGACACTTCATGGTTTTATA
Source organism: Blautia argi (assembly GCF_003287895.1). Taxonomy (NCBI): domain Bacteria; kingdom Bacillati; phylum Bacillota; class Clostridia; order Lachnospirales; family Lachnospiraceae; genus Blautia; species Blautia argi. Next base: position 2,275,594 of record NZ_CP030280.1, read on the forward strand.
TTCCTCCCTTTTTCTTTCGTTTTTTAAATAAGCCGATGATTTCTTTCCACGACCAGAGCATACAACGTCTCTGCACTGGTGTTAATTCCCTCTTCATCTCCCATAGATACCGCCCGTTCCAGAGAATCTAATTCTTTAAACACTCGCTGCTCTATTTCGTTTGCAGCAGATGAAGATTTTACCGGACTGCATCGAAGGACATCATATACCTTTTCTATTTTTTTCAATAAAACCCTGTCTCCGACTTTCTCTATAATGCTCCTCATTCTTACAGAAGCTGTTTTTACATAACAAAGTTCCTTATTATGACTCTCTATAGCCGTTTCGGTCTGTTCATTTGCAATCATATTGGATATCAAAACAAAGAGATAGACTGCCAAAATAAGCACCTGTACAATCAATGCTCCTTTTATCCCTTTGGGGGCTATAAGAATAAAAAGGATACCGACAACCAGTTCTATTCCAAAATAAGTCGCAGAAATCCACCCTAACACAGCACTAAAAGTTCCCGTTTCTCTCCCTTTTCTTACAAAAAACGGAGTAGCCAGCAAAAACAAATATGCAAAGTGAATAAAAAAGTAAGAAATCCAAACAGATGCCGGATGATTGATTCCGCCAAGGGTATAAAAAATAAGATTAAATACGACCAAAAAAATCAAATATAGAATCGACCACATGGTATTTTTTCTTTTCATATCAAATTTTCCTCTTTTCGCCACAATTGCTGCAGAATTTCATACCTGGTTCCAGTTCAGTTCCACAATTTGCGCAAAATACCTTTTGATTCAAAGGGGCACCACAGTTGCTGCAAAATTTTGCTCCTGAAGCACATTCACTGCCACAATTTACACATTTTATCCCCTGTGATATTCCTGTATTTTTTTGTGTAAATCTTCCGCTTGGTGTCTGGTGAACCGGTTGCTGCTGCGTCTGATTTTTCATAGGTGCAAACATTTCCTGTGCCATACTGTTAAACACACCTCCGGCCGCCATGCCCATACCCATACCTGCACCAGCTGCTGCCAATCCACCTGCGCCTGGATTATTAGACAGATTTCCCAAAATATCTGCTGCTTTTTGTCGTCCCCAATCATTGCCTAACACATCCATAACAGCCTTATCTCCACGTGCCTGATTTACTTTTTCGAGCGCAGAAATCTGTGAAATATCAATAGCATCATATTTCCCCCTGTCTACATCCAGTCCGGAAAGCACAAAGGCTGTACATTTCAGGCCATATTCATCTAGAATTGCTTCTATGTATGGAGTAATCTGTTCTGAAAGTTCGTCTAAATAAGCATCAAGACCAATTAATTCCTGCTGAAGTCCGTTTAAAAATTTTGCAACTGCAGATTTTATTTTACCTCTCAATATATTTTCAAAGTACAGGTTTATCTCTTCCTGTTCTTTAAAAAATACATTATTTCCTACTTGCTTTTCCAAAAACAAAGCAGGATTTTCTATCTTAAGTTTATAAGCTCCCCGTACCCGTACATCTGTTACAATATTAAAAACTTTGTCGCGTACACTTATTGGGGTATCTGTCCCCCATAAAATTTCTCTGCTCTCTGCATCTCTGACAAAATAAACAACGCAGTGGAAAGTACTGATACCTCCGGAAATAGCATTTCTCAGTCTGCTGATAAAAGGATAATTTTCTGTTGAAAGTTTATATGTTCCTTTCTCGAAAACCTGTTCTACAACTCCTCCCTTGACAAAAATTGCTTTTTCTCCCGGCATAACAACCAATGTAGAATTCGTATTAAAATCTTCCTCCGGCTGTCTCCAAATCAACAGTTCTCCACTTGCAGAATTTTTAATCACATCTGTCCAGTGCTTTTTACCGCCTATATATACTTCTTCGTTTGGATTTCTATTAAAGAATGCCATTTGATTACCTCCTAATTAAGTTCTGTCATTTTTGCATTTTTAAGGATTTCAAAATTCGTACGTGAAGGCAGGATAAAGCTACTAATTTCTCCTGTTTCTTTGTCTATTGCAATCCCTGCATTCCCAAATCTGGGTTGCTCTTTTTTTCCTGCATATACAACCCAAATATTTTTCGATTCATAAATTTTCGTTAATTCCAATTGACCTTTTTCTTGATAATATTTTTGTGCAATTTCTATTGCTTTCTTAAAATCAATCATTTTTTCACTCCTTTACAACAATTTAAAATGCGTGATGACGGCATAAGCTGGTCAGTTCTGCAAAATGATACACTTCCTGGTTTTGCTTCATCAAAATACCAACTTACGTCAGTATCTCCCGTTTGAGGGTCTACAAAGTATGTCTTTCCATTTCTTTGTTCTGCCATAAACGTATGCCCTCCCTCGCCAACATCCCATTGCAAACAGACTTGAGCTCTTGAACCATCTCCCCAACTGCTCATTAAGTCCTGGATATCATGTAATCCATTCCCTGATGCCTTCCTTACATCCGGACTTTCCCATACATCATATGGGTGATACGACAAATAATCGTTGTTATCCACACAAGGGAATGCTGTAACATCATATCCTCGTGAACGCATTTCGTATGTAGGAACACACCTTTGACAATTTACTTTCCATTCATCGCTCAACTCATAATTAGGATTTGCTGCCTCTAAATTATCTTTATAAGATAAATCTGGCGGCACTTCACTCCATTGTCCAAGATTATCAAGTTTATTTAGTGGTGGCAGTTCATAGTCTGGATATGCCTGTCTTTGTAACTCTCTCCATTTTGGGTCTTGCGAATAGGTTTCAAAATCATCGAGTCCATAGCTGTTTGCATTCATATAATCAATCAACTGATTGCGCGCATTTTCTTGCGTAAGTGGCGGCAGCTCATAATCCGGATACGCTTGTTTCTGCAATTTTCTCCATTCAGGGTCTTGTGAATATGTGGCGAAATCATCCAGACCATAATTATGCGAATTCATATAATCACTCAAACTATTAGCTGTTTCATTATTATTAAGTATATCGTTTGTTTTTTCAGTATCATCTACGGAATTATAAACAATGATTTCATCGTTTCCATCAATCGGCATTCCATCTACCACATTATCCTGAATATCATCAACTGACTGTTCCCCGGTATCCTCACTGTCTACATCAATAGCAGCTTCTTCTACCTCACTATCTTGAATGTCATCAACGGGTTGTTTCTCGACATCAATATTATCCATATTTGATGACTCATCCTCCGAAATGTCCTCTGGCATCTCTTCCGGTATGTCATCTTCTATTTCCGTCAACTCTGCTTCCTGAACTTCCTCTTCTTCCGAAATCTCCTCTTCTTCTGGCATCTCCCCCTCTTCTTCTGGCATCTCCTCCTCTTCCGGAATTTCTTCTTCCTCTGGAATTTCCTCTTCCTCTGGAATCTCCTCCTCTTCTGGAACTTCTTCTTCCTCTGGAACTTCCTCTTCCTCTGGAATCTCCTCCTCTTCTGGAACTTCTTCTTCCTCTGGAACTTCCTCTTCCTCTGGAATCTCCTCCTCTTCTGGAACTTCCTCTTCCTCTGGAATTTCCTCTTCCTCTGGAATTTCCTCTTCCTCTGGAATTTCTTCCTCTTCTGGAACTTCCTCTTCCTCTGGAATTTCCTCTTCCTCTGGAATCTCCTCCTCTTCTGGAATTTCCTCTTCTTCCGGAATCTCTTCTTCCTCTGGAATTTCCTCTTCCTCTGGGACTTTCTCTTCCTCTTCCTCTGAAATTTCCTCTTCTTCTGGAATTTCCTCTTCCTCTGGGACTTCCTCTTCCTCTGGAATTTCCTCTTTTTCTGGAATTTCTTCTTCCTCTGGAATTTCTTCTTCCTCTGGAATTTCTTCCTCCTCTGGAATTTCCTCTTCCTCTGGAATCTCCTCCTCTTCTGGAATCTCCTCTTCTTCTGGAATCTCCTCTTCTGGAAATTCTTCTTCCTCTGGAACTTCCTCTTCCTCTGGAATTTCTTCTTCCTCTATTTCCGGCACCTCTTCTTCAAAAGTTTCCTCCGGCACATCATATTCCATATCTTCTGAAAATTCATCTCCCATATACTACTTTCCCTCTTATCATGTATTTTCGAGATTTTTTTGAATCGTTACATCGTGTATTTTTATAGAAGTATGATATTTAATTCTTCGAAACAACTGCACCTTAACACAAGCCACTAATTCATCATCTAAAGCCTCATCATTTAACTCTGCTCTAATTAGACTGCGAAGTTTTGGAATAACTTTTTTAATAATTTCAAAGTCTTTACTATCCTTCTTAAAATACTGATTAAAAATTCGACGTGACACTTCTTTTGCCAACATTCGGCGTCCATACTCACAGGTAACATGACAATATTTTACATAAGAACATTCTGGATATGGCCTCAATTTATCCTGCTTATCCTTCCAATAAGTAGAAAGCTTTTTAATTCCTTCATCTGATAATGTAATCTGAATATTATTCTGCAAACGATAATCCTCTGTTTTAATTTCTTCCGGTTCTTCCAATTTATTAAAAAAGAAAAAGGCTTCGCCCGGCTTTAATTTAGACAATCTCTTTATCTGTACTTCATCCATGCCTGTAGAATCTGCTAAAATTTGTTTATCTGTAGCCTCCACAAGACGAAAAGCCATTTTTATATCTGTAAGTGCTACAACATCTGTTGAAACTTTTCTTGGGGGACTGGTCTGCAATAACAATTCCAACACCATAAGAACGAATCTCAGCCAGCATACGTTTCACCAATCCCTGCGCTATAGCACTAGGATTGGCATCTCCCTGTCCTCCATTACTCTGCGCATCTAAAAGAACATGTGCCTCTTCCAGAAGAATTAAATTTTTAAGTCCTCCCTCTCCTACATAATTACTATTCACATATGCCAAAATGGATAATAGCAATAACGAAATGAGCAGTGCTTTCTGGTCACTATTTTCAATGGCTGCCAGTTCAATTACTGTAGGCTTGGTCAGCAAATCCTCAATAGGTATCGAAAAATAATTATCAAATAAATTTACAAGAGAATTTAAACGCACCACTCCTGCTCTTCCAATGTTCTTCGCATCTCCGGTATAACCAATAGCGTCAAAGGTTTCCTGAAAGCACTTAATGAAATCTGTTATATTAAAAATCCGCCCTTTATCATCAATTGTATAGGTATCCAGCCAGCGAAAATCAGAATAGCAGTTATTAATAGCCTCTTCAAATATTTTGTCAAGAGGTGTCGTCATTGACACACCTGCCGCAAATGCTGTCTTCAATGTTGACTTATAAGTTTCCAGTTTTACATTTTTAGGCGGTACAAAAGGATTATACACAAAAGGTGAAATAAAATTTTTTCCAGGTGTAAATACCTGCAAATCTGGAATACTCTGTACCAGGGCACGATATTCATTCTTGGCCGGTTCAATAACCAAAAACGGAATTTTATGTTCTTTCCAAAGGCGATCCAAAAGTCCTACAGAAAAAGTTGTTTTTACCAGAACCGGGTGTCCCTACAACCAGCATATGTTTTGCCAGATCCTTTAATGAAATTCCGATTTTGTCCCCTCTTGAAGAAGACTTTAAAGTACCGATTTCTATATCTCCTGCATTAATAATATGGTCTGCATACGTTTTGCTGGTTTTCCCGGATTCATTTACCGGAAGTCCGGCAGAAACCCGGCTGCTTCCAATGGGGAGACGGAAAAATTCCGATGCTTCTTCTGCGGTAATCATATACGGCAATCGGTAATACGCCTCAGAAAAAACTCCGCTGTTCCAGATTTGGCTCTCCCGTTCCCTTGTCATCAACACTTCATTCACAGCCCATGGCAAAGGATAAAAATTTGTATCTTTTTGCACTTCACCTTCCTGCAAATCAATAAACTTCATTTTCACAGGCTGCTTTGGCGTATTCAGCTGTGCATATACTCTGGAGGAAATTTCCGGCGCGCTTGTTTGGTTTCCATATATTAAGATATTATATAAAAAAAGCGGATTATTTCTTTGTATGGCATAATATCTGTAAACTTCCGCGTTTTTTTCAGCAAGGGCAAAGCTCACATTTCCAATTTCTGCTGTTCCTTTTCCCAACATATCCAAAATCTGCATCATTCGACTGAGTTCTTCCTGTTCCTGTCCTTCCAATCGAGCAGGAATCAGCTGAAAAGATACTGCACAATCAGGATGTGCGGTTAAAATATTTACGAGCCTGCTTAAATCCTGTGCCGTATCTTGTATTCTGTCATAGGTATAGCAAAAGGGAAGCATCTGATTTTGAAGATTTTCTACCCCTTCTTCCTTGACAAGTGCTTTGACAGAAGATGCTTCTATATTTTTAATTTTTTCTGTCATTTCTTCCATAGAACGTTCTTCATACTCATACTTCTGAAGTTCTAATGCAGACTGACAGGCACGCATAATAGCATCTGCTGTTTTCACTGCGTCTTCTGAAGATTTTTTCAATGGAACGCACAAGCAAATACATTTTAATTTTTGCTTTATAGGGCTGATTTTTCACTTCTTCTGTAATCCACAGAAACTCCAATGCCGTATCTTTATCTTCCCCTGACATGGCGGACTGTACTTTATAATTTTGATATATCTCTGCCAACAGGTTCCCCATATCTTTTTTATAATCTTTTACAATCTCGGATTCTTCTGCATTGTTGTCTATAATAGAAAGATTCGGTATTGACGTAATTTCTATTACACTTAAAGCAACTGCTTCATTATTTTCAAGATAACCAACTGAAGTTTTACTCATAATTTTCCCCTTCTTTTGTATTCTTACGGATAGTCCTTCCCACCATTTGGCGCATGGCATCTTCCAAGTCTTTGAATCCCTTTCCATACTCCCCGCACAGCTCCGTACTTTTCTATGGCAAGTATCATATATTCTGAACAGCTTGGTTCAAAAACACACCTAAGGCGCACCGCATCTGGCGCTTTATTTTGATACAAATGTACCAGCCAAATAATTATCTTTTTTGAAATTACAGCCAAATAAACTATCACGGCAAAAAAACTAATCCACCCTTTTCTTTGCAATTCCGGGCATAGGCAATAAAGAAAAAAATATACACTTATAAAAATCCCAAGTAACCCTAACACTGCATATAACGGTTTTCGATAATTTATTTCCGGTCTGTTTAAAGGATTTTTCGGCTTTTCAGGAGAAGTGCTGTCTATCACCGGCGCCCCTCCTACATCATATGGAAATTCCATGTTCCCTCCTATAAAACAGGAGAAATGCCGCAGCACTTCTCTCCCTAAACCTTACCTATTTTACAAATTTTCTCTCTCTGAGCATCGCCTTTGCAGCCTGCAAGCTTTGCTCCAAAGTTTCATTATTACGCATTGAGAAGCTAAACTCTGTATTTGGAACAATAATTTTTCAGTGTATCTACAACGTAATTATTTTTCTCTGCTGAAATTCCTTTTTTAATGCAGCCAGTAAGATGTGTATCAATTTTTTCTACTATACGCTGCTGTGTAGTAAAACAGGTAATATCCTGATAAAAGAAATCCTGTGTAGTTTCCCACACATCATCACTGGTCATATCAAATTTATATGTATAAGTATAAATTTGTGTATCACTGAAAAAAATCCAGGAAGCTGCAAACCTGGAAGCAACGGCTTGATTTCCTTCTACTTTCACCCATACATCATTGTCATCAAATGCGTCCTCAAAGGCATATCCGCTTAAAACAATTGGCGGAATTTCTTCAATTTCGCTTTCATCTAATGCAATCTTTGCCAATGCCCGTTCTTTTAAATTCAACCCATACAGCCTATTAGCAACAGCCTGCTGGTATTCCATCATGGTCATTTGCTTTGTTCCATTCATACCTGACAAACACCCTGCAGTACACCCCTCATCTGCTAAAAAGAAATCAATGACTCTTTTCTGTTCCTGCGATTTTCCCCTTTTTAAATTTTCAATCAGCAGCTTCTGTGTGCTTTTCTCCATACTTTTATCTAAACATCCCATCTTTTTTCTCCCTCTGTATTTTTTCTCCTACAGACAGCTCGGTCTATCAATTCCGAGGATCAAATATAACTGTTCTACATCTGTTTCTGACAATCCTATTTCTTGAGCTTTCAAAATTAATTCCTGCCATGTAGGGCTGGTATTCAGAAATTTTTTTGTATAATAATCATATTTAATATACGCCCAGAAATAATAATAAATCCCCAGATTTTCAATCATCAGAGCAGCCTGAATATCTTCTTTCTATTTTTTTTATAATCGAACGCTCTTTAATTGTACACGCTTTTTTCCCATTTAAACGGCAAATTGCCGCATAAAAAAACGCCTGAGAATTATCAAAATTATCTTCTATGGCTTTTTCAAAAGCCTGTAATGCCATCTCCCTTTTTCCAAGTTTTAAATAGCACATAGCCACAGACATATTTAAATCCTGATTCTCAGGATTTTTCTCCAGCTGCTCTCTATAGGACTTGGCATATTTTTGAACCTCTGGCATAGGCATATCGTATACACTGTTAAATGTTGTAATAATAACCGGTCTATGACAATATTTGCATTCTTTTTGCCCTGTATCCACGGGCGCCCCACAGCCCGGACATTTGATATCAATAACCTGATAAGCCATTTTTCTCCTCTCCCGTCAATTTATTCATCTTTTTATAATATTGAGATAATATATGAATTTTCTATATTTTCTCACATTATTTTCTATATTTTACCTGTCATTTTTTCAATTTTCAATATGTGGACAATGTTGTGGACAGACTTTTTCTAAAATATAGTTTTTTTCTCTTTCTCATGTTATACTAATATAAACAAAAAAACACAAGGGAGTCTATTATGTCCAAATTTTCACAACTTCTTTCTCAATATATACAGGAAAAAAATGTACGCATCTATTCTCTTGCTGAATACTGTGGAATTGACCGTTCTTTAATGTACAAAATTGTTCATGGGAAACACACCCCAGGTTCTGCATCTGCGGTGGATAAAATTGCCGATTATTTACATTTGACCCCAGGAGAATGCCGCGAACTAACAGATGCATATTTTATCACAGTCCAGGGAAGTGATAATTTTTACAGGCGGAAACACGTTTTGGCCTTTTTAAATGATTTCAAAAATATTGTCAACAGGGATACTTTAAATTTATCTTTTTCTTTCCAGACCTCCTACACGCAAAATCTTATTCCCCTGGATGGTGAAACCAACGTTAATCAGGCCATATTCAATCTCGTTGCCTGGCAGGCGCAAAAAGAGTCTGGTGAAATTCATATGCTTATCCAGCCCAATTTTCCCTTTCTCACTCAGCTTTTACTGTCTATTGCCAGAAATTGTCATCAACTGACGATTCACCAGTTGATTTATCTGAATAAATACGGACTCTGTTAGAGAAAATAGGAAAAGCTATAATCTACATTGTCTGCAAAATATTCTGCCGCTATGTACCTGTAAATATCAATATCATCCCTATTACTATTATGATACTGTTCCTTCTTCACTCGATAGTTTCCGCCTTTTTCCGTATCTTCTTTTAACAGATACTCAGGCTATTATTCTTTCGGAAACACTCCAAACTGGCTTCTTTACTTCTCAGCCGGACCTGATTAGTCTTATAAAAAAGATTTTTAATCGCTACATGGAACAGGCTCGTCCTCTCCTTCAAAAAATTGAAGATGTACATACACAGCTTTCCTGTATTCAGCAATGTGTAACTAAATCTTCTACAGCCTATAGTTTTCAAATGACACCTTGCATGACAAATTTACTCTCTTCAGAATTCCTGAAGAAGTATTTGCTTCCTACACTTCCTTCCCGTGAACTCTTTATCTCACAATTAGAGAATCATATAGGTTATATAAATAGCCTACACGAGGAACAAGAAGAAGTTCTTATTTTTTCAGAAGAAGGAATTATAGAATTTTTAAATACAGGAAAAATAGAAGAGTATCCTTCATACATATATACACCGCCCTCATTAGAAGACAGGATTGACTTGATTCACCGTTTCATCAGAGAGTGTGAAAAAGACAAGCGTCATATGCGAATGTTAAAGCACACAATAGGAAGTGTTAGAAATGGGGCAAATATTTATTTGAATTCATGTAAAGGCTATCTTCTTTTTACCCCAGCTGAATCTGACACACCTGTTTATCTTAACATTCAGGAATCTGGGCTTTTATCTGCCTTCTTGGATTTTTTTGGAAAATATGGATCAATCACTGTTCTATACGGAGAAAGAAATTCCTATTCGCTTAAAACAATTAACAGAACGGTATTTATAAGAAACATACACTAATTCTGTGCAAATGAAACTGAAATAAGCAAAAGCCAGGATTTACAACTGCCCAAATCCGTTGTAAATCCTGGCTTCTTTAATTTTTTATTTCACCTTTTGCAACTTCCAAATCCAGAAAAACAAATCTGCCAGCTTATCCCCTCTGCTTTTCTCTATTTTCATACGCTTCCCCTCGCCTTCTGTACCGTATCTGTCCTTCTGTTTTCAGTTTTTATCCGCAAACCTCATCATACAAATTTCGTCCTTTGGAGTCAATTACCACAATCACCGGGAAATTCTCTACTTCCAGCTTCCGAATGGCCTCTGTTCCCAAGTCATCATAGGCAATCACTTCTGCCTTTTTGATACACCTGGAAAGCAAAGCCCCTGCGCCGCCTACGGCTGCAAAGAACACTGCTCCGTTTCTCACAATAGCATCTGTAACCTCCTGTTTTCTTCTGCCTTTTCCAATCATACCGGTCAGACCCAAATCCAGCAGTCTTGGGGCGTATTTATCCATACGGCTGGCAGTAGTCGGACCTGCAGAACCAATGGGACGGCCTTCCCTTGCAGGAGTTGGTCCCATATAGTAAATCACATTTCCGTCCAGTTCAAGGGGCAGCTTTTCTCCTCTATCCAGAGCTTCGGACATTCTTAAATGTGCAGCATCTCTTGCAGTGTAAATAGTTCCTGTAATATAAACATAATCTCCTGCTTCCAGTGTTTTTACCTCTTCCTTATCCAGAGGCGCTTTCATATATCTGTCCATTTTCATTCCTCCCAAAGCATTATATGGTTCTGACAATATGGCGGTTTACATGACAGCAGATATTGACTGCCACCGGAAGTCCCGCAATATGAGTTGCATAAGTATTAATATTCACTGCCAGAGCTGTGGTATCTCCTCCAAGACCGGCCGGTCCCAGACCAATTTCATTGATTTTTGCCAGAAGTTCTTCTTCCAGTTCCCTGACATGAGGAAGTTCAGAGTGCGTGCCGATTTCCCTTGTGAGAGCTTTCTTTGCCAGAATCGCTGCCTTTTCAAAGGTTCCGCCAATTCCCACGCCCACTACCACAGGCGGACAGGCATTTGGCCCTGCTTCTCTTACGGTATTGATAATGGCTTCCTTCACACCTTCTACGCCGTCTGCCGGCTTTAACATATGGATTTTACTCATATTTTCACTTCCAAAGCCTTTTGGTGCTACCAGAATCTCCACTTTATCTCCCGGAACCAGTTCGTAATGAATAATAGCCGGAGTGTTGTCCTTTGTATTCACACGAAGCAGAGGATCTCCTACCACAGATTTTCGCAGATATCCCTCTGCATATCCCTGACGTACCCCTTCATTGACCGCTTCTTCCACGCTGCCGCCTTCAAAATGCACGTCCTGTCCAATTTTCAAAAATACCACTGCCATACCGGTATCCTGACAAATGGGAATCATATCTTCCCCTGCTATTTCCAGATTTTCCAGAAGCTGCCCCAGAATCTGCTTTGCCAGAGGCTTTGTTTCTCTTTCGTGAGCCTCTTTCATAGCCTTATCCATATCCGGCGCCAGATAGTGATTTGCCTGAATACACATTTCCTTAATATTTTCTGTCAAAAGTTCTACGTTTACGCTGCGAACCATACTTGTTCCTCCCATATTTTGTTCTACTTTGGCTGACCGCTTAGTTGTTTGCTCAAATCAATGCGGTTAAAATCCTGAATATCATCAGACTGATGCTGTCCCAAAAGCCCAATCAGCATGTAATATCCATTTCGTGGGTCCTGAGGATATTCTTTTACCAGGGTAAACTCCCCGATTTTCCCCGTACTGGAGATATGCATTCTGGGTCCCAGACATTCCAGCACATACTCTCCAATCTGCACATGATGTTCGTCATAATAAGAAACCGGCAAATCCTGCGCCACTGCTTCTCTTACTTTTCTTTCCAGCTCATACAAATCCACGTCCGGCTTTTCCTCAAATTCCAGCACAAAACCATGGCGCACATCAGACCTGGGACCGTCCTGTGCATAGCCCTCCCCCATAAAATGCACACACAAATCCTCCAACGTATGTGCAGCTTTTCTGTATCCCACAGATTTATGTACAATTTTTGCAATATTTTCAGGAAGGGGACCAAACATATTCGGCCGTGTAATAATAATTTCCTCTCCGATTCCCACCAGCAAATCCGCATTTCTCTTTAAAAAGGGAAAAATCAACTCAAAATGTTCCACAATCACCATTTTCCCGTTTTTGGCAGCCTCCAGAATCGCCTCTGCCAGCACATGCATCTGGGTAAATGCAGACTCAAAGCGGATATCCAGATGATAGGTATGAGGCGAAAACGGGTCTTCCAGGTCTTCATGGAGAAGGGGAAGCGGGCGGATATTAACTCCCTCATCATCATTGGTTAAATCCACACCCGGAAACATACCTTTAATCAAAAGACTCTTTCCTGCCCCCGCATCTCCGATAATTCCAATAATGTGGTCAAAGGGGCTTAAATACATCTGGCTTAACTGCATACCCAAATCTGCCATACGGCGGTTGCCTCTGGGTGCAAAATAATAGCTGTACAGGTTTCCTTCCTGCATCTGTTTTGAATATGCCATACTTTTTTCCTCTGCCTGAAACAAAAGGTGCCGTATAAAGGGGCTTTTTAATCCTCACTCAATACGACACCTGTGCTTCGTCAATCTTTATTTCTGAGTTTTTCTTGCTTTTCTGAGAGCAAGGATTCTTTCCATTTCATTGTAAACAATCATAAAGCCTTCGTCAACACCCATACCAGGTTTTGCAAGAATCTGGTCCGGCTTTGTTGCCATTGCACAGTTTACGCAAAACCTGTGCAGAACGGTCTGTTTCGTTGCAGGTACCGCCCTGATAAGCGCCAAAGCCTTTTTCCTTACAGTAAAGTACGGCTTCTACGATGTTGTTGATACCGCCAAGGTCCGGAGTCTTAATCTGTGCCATATGTCCTGCTTTATTGTCTGCAAAATATTTTACATCTTCCAGAGTATTGCACCATTCGTCTGCTACCAGCTCTACATCAATACCTCTTCTGTCTACTTCTTCTCTCAGTCCCTTTAAGCAGAGCATCTGTTTTTCTCTCTCCTCTGCGTCCATAGGACCTTCAATTCTCAAATGGAATGGTTTTGCGGCTTCTTCCAGTTCTGCCAGATAATCAGCCATAGCCGGATAATTGTCCACACCGAAAATCGCTCCAATGGTACCATATACATCAATATGGAACACTGGCATATAGTTTTCGTCATTGCGCAGTTTCAGTACACGATCTCTTAACCATGCCACATATTCTTTTAGGATTTCTCCATGCTCGCCCAGTTTTAACTTCACATTGTTAATCAGAGCATGAGGCATAACAGCCGCGCCCTTTAAAATCATTTTATCCGCATTGTCATAACGACTGTCCCCGGACTGGGTAAATACCGGAATCGGCTCTTCGGAAACCGTTGTGCCGTATTCATCAGCTACAACCTCACACATCAGACGTTTGCTGGATTTTGCCACAGCGTCCAGAATCGCCTGGCTTACACCATAGCGAATTGCTGTGTGCAGTCTTTTGCCGTCCACCTGGATATTTTCCAGCATTTCACATAAGCCCTTAAAGCTGTCTGCTTCTTTTCCAACCAGCTCCGGTTTGATATATTTGTCAATAATCGGAATAAAGTCCTCTGCCAGAAACAGCGGATCGCGTCCGCCTGCCCCGGAATACTGTACAGCCGCACAGTCCCCCCATGCAATCTGTCCATCCTCTAAAATCAGCATAACAGAAATGGCTTCTCCTGCCTGTCTTACAGATTTAAAGCCCGGTGTAACAGTTTCTCCGAAATAAGCCGCTCCGTCAGAAACAGCACCTTTTTTGATTGCTCTCTGGTCATCAAAGAAAAATCCGGTTCTTGCTTTAGAACAAACTACATCTACTATTTTCATGATACTCTTCTCCTTTTTATCATCATTTCGGTTTTCCAACCAGTCTTCCTTTACTGATTGCGTAAACGTCATCAATAACCATCTGGAAGGACGCTTTTCTCTTTTCCATTTTTGCACGATGCTCGATTTTGCCTCTGTTGAAGTCAATAAGCTCCTGAGGAAGAGGAACGTGTGCGGTATTTAAGTAACGCACAGCGCCTTCATGGTCACGGGCAGGAAGCATTTTGCCGAAGTTATATTTACTTGGTGCAAACGGAATATCAATGACACCGGCTTTCACTGCGCGGATAACGCCAAGCGCCAGGTCACCCATACCAAGTTCAAAGGTCTTGTCCACAATGGCACATGTTTCTCCTTTGATAATAGCTTTTTCCAGTTCCAGAGCAGAGCTCTTTAATTCCTGATCTGCCAGAAGAGAAATGGCCTGTTTTGTACAACGCAGACCCTGTGCATTAGCTTCCATAGTAGGTACGCCAATAGCTTCATGAGGAGTCTTTACAATAACCTTTGTGGCTTTTGCAAGAGCCGCTACAGAACTTCCCCAGGAAATAACGGCAAAGGCTTTCGCTTCGTCCTGTGGGAATCCGCCCATCCACTGATGCAGTACAGAAGTAACGGTTACATCTTCATATCCGTATTTTTCCAGATATTCTTCTGTCAGCTCTTCCAGCACGCGAAGAGCTGCTACGTCCTGTACCAGGTTACCGCACTGACCATAACCTACGGTTACATTTTTCACACCCTGTTCTGCTGCCAGAAGGGCTTCGATAATGGCAACCGCATTGGACATGGAAGGCGGAACCAGTGTACCTGTTAATGGTCCATATGGCTCACGGTTAATGGATACCCCTGCTTCCTCGTAAATACCGGTCAGACGGTCTACATACTGCCAGTCATAAATGGTTCTCTCAAGGGGAACATCCTTTGCATATGGAATGTTGTAGGAAATACCGCCACCCTCATAGCTGGTAAATCCCCCTGCGTAACAGATTTCTGTCAGCAGTCTTGCGTCCGGTGTACCGTGACGTACCTGCACCGGCGTATCCAGATTTTCAATAATCTGACGGCAGCCGTAAACGCCGTGGTTGACAGCCGGGAATCCATTGAGCATGGATTTCTGTGTGTGGATAGATTCTTTAATTCCCACCTCTGCCTCTTCATAACGATTCTGACGTGTGTAAGAGTCAATGGTTGTAGGAAGTAAATCTGCCTCCCCTTTATCCTGCAGATACTGCAGAAGCTTAATGTGTTCGTCAATTAATGCTACACCTGCTCTTGGCTGAATCAGTGTTTTCCTCTCTTTTTTTGCTGCAGACAGCTTTCTGGAAAAACTCTTTGTTTCCGGCATACTTTTGTGATACTCAATGGCTTCATCAAAGTCTACGTCTTTACCGGTTGGCCACTGTTCCAGAATTTCTTTTCGGATACCGTAAAACTCATCGTCCGATAATTTTTTATTCCTTATGTCCATAATAAGCAATCTCCTTCTTCATAATTTCCAGCGCCGCTGTGGGATAATGCTGGGAAAGCAGTCCCATTGCCGCCAGAATATATTTTCTATCCACCAGGATTTCCGCATGCTCCGGGCGCAAAGAGCCGGGAGTGCTTTCATCATACAGAGCGAATTTGGCAATTTCCTCTGTATGCTTTGCATGTATCAAAGCCCCGCCTGTGACAATAACATATTTTACCCGCCGCAAATCCTTGCCGCTTTGTACATAAGTCAGACCGCAGGGGGTATACACCTGTTCCAGAGAACCTGCGTGACGTGTAACGGCTGTTTCCACAGCAGCACAGGCCAGCGCATAGTCGATGTGTTCCATTTCTTCATTATCCGGGATATAGTCTGTGTGACTTCCCAGATATTCCACCAGCCCCGCAATTTTCTGGCGGTTAATACCGGATATTTTAGACAGCTTCCGGTCGCCTGCTGCCTCCAGAATCCCCTGAACGCTGTAGCGCATGCCGATATCGCCTTCCACACTGCGTTTTGCATAGGGTTCCTGCAGTCCCTTCATCACCGTTGCCGCATTGGCAGGATTTCCGTCTGCAATAGAATAGATGTCCGTGGTAGCGCCGCCTAAATCCACGCCTACCAGTTCCCCAATGCCTCTGGCATCTTCCCAGCCGTCAGATAAAAGCTCCATGGCTGCTAACATAGCTGAAGGGGTTGGCATAATAATACCGGAAACCAAATCCGATGCCTCGGAAAGTCCTTTCCCCTGCACAATTCTCTTTAAAAAAACTTCCCGTATCTGCTTCTGGGTCGGCTCAATGTTTAATTCTCCAAGCCTTGGCATTACATTATCACAAATATAGGTTGTTCTTCCTTCCAGAATTTCCTGACACTCATCTGCTGCACAGCGGTTTCCTGCAATGACAATAGGACAGTCATAGCTTAAATCCGCCAGCATCTTGGCATTGTAGAGAATACACTCTGTATTCCCTCCGTCCGTCCCTCCGGTAAGCAGGATAATATCCGGGTGATAGGTTTCAATTTCCCGCATATCTCCTTTTGTCAGGTTAAAGGAATATGTTTTCCACACCTTTGCTCCGGCTCCGAGAGAAGCTTCTCTTGACGCTTTGGCGGTCAACTCCGGCACCAGACCTATGGAAATCATTTTCAGACCTCCGGCTGCGCTTGAACAGGCATAGCGTTCTGAAAATTCCAGAGGGCCTGTGGTCTTTTCCAGTATTTTCAGCGCCTCGTGAAGCCCGTTATTAATATCTGTTTCTACGGTGGTATAGGCTGCCGCTGTTCCCAAAATCTCACAGTTTTCCACATCTACAGCCGTTACCTTGGTGTTTGTGCTGCCAAAGTCCACCAGTAAAATTGGTTTCATCTCATTTCACCACCTTACTGATCAGTCCTCTGTCTTTGGTGCTTCCATACCAAAATCTTCGTATAAAGCCGCGATGGTTGTTTCCGGCGCTGTACCGGGACCGAATACACGGTCAAATCCCATGGCTTTAAAACGTTTTTCCACTTCGTTAAATGGCTGCTTTCCTACTACAATATTTCCGCCTACATATAAAAGAATATCTTTTAATCCGGCTTCGTTGCATTTATCTCTCAGACCACGGCAGTCCAGCTCTCCGTGACCGTAAAGAGAGGATACCATAATAGCGTCTGCCCCTGTTTCAATAGCAGCAGAAATATATTCCTCCTGAGATACCATAACTCCAAGGTTTGTCACATCAAAACCAGCGTCCTCAAAAGCATGCTGGAGAATGCTGATTCCCACGGCATGTACATCAGCGCCGATTACACCAATGACTAATTTTTTCTTATCCACTGTAAACCGCTCCCTTCTGTTTTTCCTACCTATTTCACATTTTTAATTGTATCCAGTAAAGTTCCATCGCGGTACAGTACGTTTGCTACAACTCGTTCTCCCATTTCCACCCGTTTGGGGACACCCGCAATGTCCTCTGCAATCTGTTTTAATTCTTCTATTTCTTTTACCGGAAGTCCGGCTTTTACTAATTTTTCCTTTAATTCCTTTTGTTTCGGATTTACGGCGATTCCTCTCTGTGTTACCACCACATCAACGGTTTCCCCAGGTGTGGATTTACACAGCACCTGGTCTACAATCAGAGGAAGTCTTGCCCTGATAAGGGGAGCTACAATAATTGCCAGTTTTGCCCCTGCGGCTGTATCGCAGTGTCCCCCGGAACCTCCCATAATGTATCCGTTGGAATCTGTATGTACATTGACATTAAAGTTTACGTCCACCTGTGTAGCGCCCAGAATCACCACGTCCAGACTATCTACTGCTGCGCTTTTTGCAGCCGGAGAAGCATAGCGCATAGCTGAAATTTCCTGATGCTTCGGATTTTCCCGGATAGAAGCAATCGCTTTTAAATCAAAGCACTGCACGTCCAGAATGGTATCAAAGTATCCCTTGTCTGCCATGTCTACCATGTATCCTGTAATACCGCCCATACAGAAGCTGCCCTTAATATGCTCTTTTTCCATCATTTCTTCCACATATTTTGCCACAGCCAGGGAAGCGCCTCCGGCACCGGTCTGGAAGGAAAAACCATCCTTTAAGTAACCAGAATGCTTAACTACCTGTGCTGCCAGCCCTGCAATGCGAAGCCCTACCGGATCACGGGTAATCTTGGTTGTTCCTGACACAATACGCGCCGGATCTCCAATCTGCTCCACCTGCACTACATAATCCACATATCCTTCGTTGATAGAGGTATCCTTTAAGGGATATGGAACCAGGTTATCGGTAATTACCACAACCTTACCGGCATGTATGGCATCCGAAAAAGCATATCCCAGAGAGCCACAGGCAGAAGGACCATATTTGCCGCTACAGTTTCCCATATTGTCTGCACAAGGCGCAGCCAGAAAGGCAATGTCGATTTTAGAGGAACCGTTTTCCATATCTCCGGCTCTTCCACCGTGACTTCTGAAAATCACCGGTTTTTCCAAAATCCCCTGGGAAATGGCTTTTCCCACCTTTGCTCCCATGTAATTACATTCCAATCCTGTGACTACGCCGTTTTTAATATGGTCGATAATAGGCTCGTGAATATCGAAAATGGAACTGGCATTTACGGTTAAATCCCGGATTCCCATACGGGCTGCTTCCTCCAATACCATGTTTAGTACATAGTCGCCGTTTCTCATATGATGATGAAAAGAGATGGTCATTCCGGATTTTAATCCTGTTTTTTCAATGGCCTCTTTTATGGATTCGATTAATTTGCTCATCTGCACGCACCTCCGTAAATCGCTTCTTCCATTTCCAGTACCTGTCTGGCACGTTTTACAATAGGTGCGTCAATCATCTTGCCTCTTAAAGAAATAACGCCTTTGCCCTGACGCTTGCCTTCTTCAATGGCCTCCATAACATCATGGGCATACTCGATTTCGCTTTCTGTGGGAGAAAAGACTGCATTTACAATGTCCACATGTCTTGGGGAAATGACTGCTTTTCCTGCAAAGCCCAGACTCTTGGCAAACTCTGTATCCTTTTCCAGACCTTCCATATCCTCCACATCTGTAAACGGCGTATCATATGCCTCGATTCCGCAGGCTCTTGCCGCACACACCAGACGGGTTCTGGCATAGAAAATTTCCTTGCCCTCTTTGGTACGTTTGCAGTGCATGTCTGCGGTAAAATCCTCTCCGCCTAAAAACAAACCAATGACCCGTTTGTCTGCACTGGCAATATCAAAGGCTTTCTCCACACCCAAAGCGGTTTCGATCAGCGGCAGAATTTTTACCGCACCTTCTTCTACGCCTGCTTCCTTTTCCACTTCTGTGATATAATCTGCCACCTGACGAATCATCTCGCCTCCGCTTACCTTGGTTGGCATAATCACATCCGGCTTCAGAGGAATGATGGCTTTTAAGTCCTCCTTCCAGAACTCTGTGTCTGTAGGATTGATACGAACCACAACCTCACAGGCTGGAAAAGACTGATATTTCAGCGCATTTCTTACCAAAATTCTAGCTGCGTCCTTCTCGTCCGGAGATACTGCGTCCTCCAAATCAAAAATAATAGTATCTGCTCCCAGAGTATCCCCGTTTATCAGCATATTGGGAGTGTTTCCCGGTAAAAACAGCATGGTTCTCCTCATTTTGCTTCCACTCCCCCTCTTTTCAGTGCAGTTTCCATTCGTGCGCGTATTACGCAGTCTAAGGCACCTTTGTCTTTAATAAAGATTTTTCCTGTGGATACGTCAAATTCCTTTAAGGTATCCAGCACGGCAGCCCGAATGGAATCCATATATTGATTCGCAACAACGGAGTCAATCTCCAGGGTCAGTTCCTTTTCGTCTGGCTCAATCTGAATAAACAAATCACTGGATTCCAGGGTTCCTGCTACTGCATTTTTTAAAATCTTCACAGGCCTTCTCCTTTCATCGTCTTCCTTCTTTTGCTTTACTCTGTTACACTTTTGGAAACCCCTGCCTGTGCCAGAATTTTCTGTTCAAAGGCAACGGCTTTTTTCTCCAATACAGCAACCTCTTCAGAAGTTGCCTTTACAAATTCTTCGTCCTTAATGGATTCCAGATTGATTTTTACATTAAACAATGCACCCAATACAGCAGTTCTCGCCATCATAGTAGCAACCAGTGCATCTGTTACCGCAGTTTTATTTCCCTTTGTCACCATAACCTCTGCAAAAGGAAGTACCTCATATGCTGCTTTTGCCACAGATAAAGGCACTGCCACTGCCGCCTTTAAGCCATTCTGCATAGCGGCTGTACGGGCTGCCTTTTCCTCCTCTGTTTCCTTCGGAAGAGTCAGAGCCTGCATATATAAATCAAAGGATTCACTATCTCTTTTGATATCATCTAAAAGCTGCTCGCAGATTTTATGCATAGGTTCTACAGCTGCCTTCATCTCTTCTTCCACTTCTGCATATTTTTTCTTGCCAATAGTCAGTCCTGCCACCATTTCTGTAAGAGCTGCTGCTAAAGCGCCAGCGAGGGCGGAAATACTTCCGCCCCCAGGTACTGGTTCATTAGAGGCTGTCTGCATGGCGAATTCTTTAATTGTCATATTTTTCATGGCATATACCTCTTATATCATTTTAAATTACAGTCTTGTTTCAAGCACCTGTTTCGGGTCAAAGCCTTCAAATCCCAGGTAATACTCTGCACAGTCTACGATTGCCTGCAGAGGAATCAGACCAACAACTTCACTGCCAAGTACATTTACGCCGTAACGTCTTGCTTCCATGCGAACCGTTTCAAATACAGTGTAAACAGATGTTTTTGTGTAGTCTGTCAGGTTCATGGATACCTGTGCAATGTTTCTGTCTTCCAGCATAACGCCCATTGCCTTGCAGTAACGGAAGCCGCCTTTTACATGACGGATTTTATCTGCAATTTTCTGAGCGATTTCCACGTTTGAAGTATCCAGGTTAATGTTGTAAGCAATCAGCGGCATTCTGGCGCCGATAGCTGTTACTCCGCCTGTAGGGTGAATGGTGTTTGGACCAAAGTCCGGTTTCCATTTTTCCTGATCTTTCATTTTTTCTGCCATACCTTCAAACTGTCCCTGACGAACCTTTGCAAGGTTTTCTCTGTGGGGTGCAGTTGCAGATTTTTCATATAAGAAGAATGGCTGACCGAATTTCTCAGAAGCTTCTTTTGCAACCTCTTTTGCAAGAGCATCTGCTTCTTCTACGGTTGTGTTACGAATAGGAATGAAAGGAACAACGTCAACACAGCCCATGCGTGGGTGCTGTCCCTGATGTTTTGTCATATCAATGAGTTCCACTGCTTTGCCGATAGCAGCTACCATAGCGTCCTTTAACGGAGCCGGTTCACCGATAACCGTCACAACACTTCTGTTGTGGTCTTCATCAGAGCTGTAGTCCAGCAATTTTACGCCTTCCACATTGCGGAAGCAGTCAACAATTTTTTCGATTTTTTCTTTATCTCTACCTTCACTGAAGTTAGGTACACATTCAATAATCTTGTTCATGATGTTATTCTCCTTATTTCCATTCTTTGTGGTATACGGTTTCCCCTTTTTTGATAACAGTTTCTACCAGATTAATGCCTGTATGATACGGCATAAAGTGAATAGAAGGGAATTTCAGAATCACAAGGTCTGCCTGTTTTCCGGGTTCCAGGCTTCCCACAGTATCCGCTCTGTCTACGGCTGCCGCTCCATTGATGGTCAGCGCTGTAATGACCTCCTCAATGGACATGTTCATATAAATACAGCCAAGAGCTACCAGAAGCGGTATGGAATTAGTAAAGCAGCTTCCCGGATTCAAATCAGAAGCAAGCGCCACAGCACAGCCCTCATCAATCATTTTTCTTCCAGGTGCATATTCCTCTTTTAAAGAAAATGCAGTCGCAGGAAGCAGGGTACTGATCACACCGGCATCTCGCATCTGACGGATTCCCTCATCAGAAGCCTTGAGCAAATGGTCTGCAGACACAGCCCCCACTCTGGAAGCCAGCTCTGCACCACCTAACTGATAAATCTCATCTGCATGGATTTTTAACTTAAATCCCATTTTCTTTGCTTCTGTGAGATAATACTCGGAATCTTCTATATTAAATACATTCTTTTCTGTAAAGATGTCAGCAAACTCTGCCAGGTTTTCTTCTTTTACTTTAGGCATAACCACCTGAAGCTGCTCTTCCAGGAACTCTCTTTCCCTGCCTTTCCACTGAGGAAGAACACTGTGAGGTCCTAGGAAGGTTCTGACAATATCCACCGGGTGGGTTTCGTCCAGCTTTTTCATGACACGAAGCTGTTTCAGCTCTGTGTCACAATCCATGCCATAACCGCTCTTGCCTTCCACTGTGGTAACACCAAACTCCAGCATGCGGTTTAAACGTTCTTCTCCGGCTTCTATCAGTTCCTCTTCGGTTGCCTCTCTGGTAGGAACGACGGTGGCATTAATGCCGCCGCCCCGTTCCATAATGGACATATAACTGTCGCCCTTTAACCTCCAGGAAAATTCATCTGCACGGTATCCGCCGAAAATAAAGTGTGTATGAGAATCCACGAACCCCGGCATAACGGTTTTCCCTGTGGCGTCTATGACTTCATATTCTTCAAAGTCCACCTGTTTGTCCAGTTCCTCTGTGGTTCCTGTGGCAACGATTTTGTCATCATGGATAATCACTGCACCGTCTTTAATCAGACCGATGTCAGACATTTCTTTTCCATGCTTTGGCGCACTGCCCTTACAGGTAACCAGTTCAGAAGCGTGACGTATATATCTTTTTTTCATGTTCAATTTCCTCACAACTGTTTGCAGCAGATTTTAGTGATGTGTGTGATGATGAGGCTCTACAACCACATCTTTACATACTCTCTCAATTAATTCATCGCTTGCCAGATAAGGCATGGTGATATAATCCTCGCCGTTTCTGATTTTGTTGTATTCTGCAACTGTTTCAATAGAATGTTCACATCTGCCCCAGCTTCTTCTGGAAACGCCAATCATAGTATCCCATGGAATGGCTGCTCTTAAGATTTCGTCCACTCTTTCGCTGCCGTCCAGAACCATACCGAATCCGCCGTTGATAGATTTGCTGATACCAACGCCGCCGCCGTTGTGCAGAGCTACAAGGCTCATACCTCTTGCCGCATTACCTGCGTAGCAGTGAACAGCCATATCTGCTGTAATATTGGAACCATCGTAAATGTTTGATGTTTCTCTGTATGGAGAATCTGTTCCGCCTGTGTCATGGTGGTCACGTCCCAGCATAACCGGTCCGATTTCTCCGTTTCTTACCATTTCATTGAATTTCAGAGCAATATCTCTTCTTCCCAGAGCGTCCTGATACAGAATACGGCACTGTGTACCAACAACCAGTTTGTTCTTTTCTGCATCACGAATCCAGATGTAGTTATCTCTATCCTGGCTTCTTCTGTTCGGATCAATGATTTCCATTGCCGCATGGTCTGTCTTTCTCAAATCTTCCGGTTTGCCGGACAGGCAGCACCATCTGAATGGTCCGTATCCGTAATCAAACAACTCCGGTCCTAAAATATCTTCTACATAAGATGGGAAGATAAAGCCTTCGCTGGTGTCTTCGCCGTTCTTTGCAATGTCTTTTGCGCCTGCATCAAAAACAGCTTTCATAAATGCGTTACCATAATCAAAGAAGTAAGCGCCTCTTTCTACCAGAGTCTTAATCAGATGATAATGTTTAATCAGGGACTGGTCTACCAGTTCACAGAATTTTTCTTTATCATTTGCCAGCATCTCTGTTCTCTCTTCAAAAGTCAGACCCTGTGGGCAGTAACCTCCGTCGTATGGAACGTGGCAGGAAGTCTGGTCAGATAAGAGTTCAATCTTAATATTGTTGTCAACTGCATACTGCAGAAGGTCTACGATATTTCCGTGGAATGCAATGGAGATAGTTTCTTTCTTATCCATGTATTCCTGTGCTACACGGAATGCTTCCGCTGCATCTTCAATTACCAGACTTACCCAACCCTGGCTGTGGCGTGTTTCAATTCTGGAGTAGTCAACTTCTGCTACAATACCAACACCGCCTGCGATTTCAATGGCTTTTGGCTGAGCTCCGCTCATTCCGCCAAGACCACTTGTCACAAATAAGTGACCTGCTAAATCGCCGTCCTGGGGAACACCTAAGAATTTACGTCCTGCGTTCAAGATGGTATTGAAGGTACCGTGAACAATACCCTGCGGTCCAATGTACATCCAGCCGCCTGCTGTCATCTGTCCATAAGAAGAGCAGCCCATAGCAGTTGCTTTTGCCCAGTCTTCCGGATTATCAAACATACCTACCATAAGTCCGTTTGTTACAATAACTCTTGGGCTGGATTCATGAGATTTAAAAAGCCCCATTGGGTGTCCGCTCATCATAACCAATGTGTGATGATGTGTCAGTTTTTCCAGGTATTTCTTGATTAACTGATACTGCATCCAGTTCTGACAAACCTGTCCGGTTTCTCCATATGTAACCAGCTCGTATGGATAAAGAGCTACATCGTGATCCAGGTTGTTGTCAATCATAACCTGGAAAGCTTTACCTTCCACACATTCGCCTTTATATTCATCAATAGGTTTTCCGTAAATTCTTTCCTTTGGCATAAAACGGTATCCGTAAATACGTCCATGTGTCAATAATTCGTCCAGGAATTCCGGTGCCAGTTGTTCATGCAGTTCTTCCGGCACATATCTCAAAGCGTTTGCTACTGCCAGTTTAATCTCTCTTTTGTTCAGTGTCAGCTCTCTCATCGGCGCTCTTCTGACACCATCCTTAAAGGTTGGGTATTCTGGTAATACCGGGTCCAGTTTGATTACCATTGCATTTCCGATATCTGCATTGTTCATTTCACATCGTCTCCTTTGCTTTTTTTACGATTGTAGCATTGCCACAGTCTAAAAAACGTCTATTTTCCTAATTCCTGCTAAAAACCCATGAATTCTTTCGCTGTTTTTAACGAAATTGCACTGAACATTTTCCTGTGATAAAGTAAAAATGCACTAAAATGTAGGATTTTCCGTCTGAAGCAGGTTCTATCAGCATTGCATCTGAACTTTCCTATTTATATGTAAAAATTTAATGGTAAAATAAAACGTGAGGCTGTCACACCAAGCAATGTGTCAGTCTCACGTCTTATATTCTTTTGTTTAAAATGGACCGTATCCAATCTGCACTGCCACAATCAGGGAAAGAAATGCCACAATCCACCAGAGGAGAAACAACGGAAACAGCCATTTCGCCCATTTGCCCCAAGGAATCTTTGCCATGGCACAGGCAGCTAAAAGTTCTCCTCCAGTAGGCGCCATAACATTGGTAAACGCATCACCCAACTGAAATGCCAGGACAGAAGTCTGTCTTGTAAGCCCAATTAAATCTGCCAATGGCGCCATAAGAGGCATGGTAATGGCAGCCTGACCGGAACCGGACGGCACCAGAATGTTAAACAAATCCTGCACCACAAACATTCCGCAGGCGCTTAACATAGGAGGAAGTCCGTCCAAAAGTCCTGCCAGTGCGTGAATAATGGTATCCATAATATTGGCGTCTTCCAGTACAATAAGCGCCGCATTACAAAGACCTATCATCACCCCTGCAAAAAGCAGATTTCCACAGCCTTTTAAGAACTCTTCCGCAATCTGCCCCGGCTTCAGTCCACCCACAAATCCGGCAATCAATCCGGCAATGAGAAACAGCGCTGCCAGTTCATCTATATAAAACCCAAATTTGATGATTCCGATAACCATGACTATCATGGCTCCCAACAAGGTCAGAAGCACCAGCTTTTGCCTGAGCGTCAGCTTTACCGCCTCGCTTAAATCAATATCCGATTCCTTTCCTTTGTCAAATTCATACACTAAACTGTTTTTGGGATTCTTTTTTACCTTTCCGGCATACAAGGTCACATAGGTAATACTTACTGCCATAAGTGCCAGAAATACACAGGCACGAAATCCGATTCCCGAAAACATAGGAAGCCCTGCGATTCCCTGCGCAACGCCCACGGTAAAAGCATTGGTCATTGCTCCGGCATAGCCTGACGCAGCCGAACAGAAAATAATACCAAGAGCTACCAGAGAATCAAATCCCATAGCAATACAAACCGCCAGCACTAAAGGTACAAACGCCAGAAATTCCTCAAAATTTCCGGCAAAAGCAGAACCGCAGCCAAAAACCATCATACAGACCGGAATCATCAAAAGCTCTTTTCCCGCCATTTTCTTTACCACCAACGTCATACCGTTGTGTATGGCGCCGGTAGCTTCCATAATCTGAAACATTCCTCCAATGATAAACAAAAAGAAAATAACATAACTGGCTCTCTGAAGTCCCAATGTCACTGATTTAAAAAGCGCAAATATTTCTACCGGATTCTGTTCTACATAATGAAAGGTATTTGGATCCACAATCTCCCTCTCTGTGGCAGGGTCTAAAATCCTGTCATACTGTCCTGCCGGAACCACATAAGTGGCTATTGCACAGCCAATGATAATAATTGCCAACAAAACCATTGGATTCAGTGCTTTCATCTGAATTTTGCTCTTTTTCTTTTCCATTCGCATACCTCCTGTGATAAAATGTCAGCTCCTCTTTTTCGTGATATCACTTTAATATGCTAAATTATAATAGAATCTTTCTTTTTCGTCAATTGAATTATTGATACATTTTTTGTATGATACTGCCTAAAATTTTGTATATTTTTTTCGTAGAAGAAATACAAAGCCGTTCCTCAGGAGAATGCAGACCCAAACAGTCCGGTCCTATGGAAATTGCATCAAGCTCTGGCTTTGTTTCAAAAAAACAGCCGCACTCCAGCCCTCCGTGTACACAGAGAACCTCTGGTATACCGTTATTCTCTTTTTGGAAAATTTCTATTGCCTTCTCTCTCAATACAGACTCCGGTCGATATTCCCAGCTTGGATAAACCGAATGGATTCTGCAGATTCCTCCCAGCTGTTCTGCCAGCCTGCCTATCAGCGCTGCAAGATAATCTCTCGCGGAATTGCGGGCAGCTCTGATTTCATATACGACTTTCGCTTCCCCTTTTTCCAGATAAACCTCTCCCATATTGTCAGAACTGCTGACCAGATGCGGCATATCGCTGTTCATCTCAAAAATTCCGTCCGGGGAAAACAGCAATAAATCCAGCACCTTTTCCCCGTCATAGACGCTTTGTACGTTTCCCTCATAAGGAGAAAAAGCAAAACTCAGCTTTTCCCCTGCGCTTAAATATTCTTCTCGGATATCCTCTAAAACACGTTCCACTTTTCTTTCTGCTGCTTTTGCATCTTCTCCGGGAAAAGCAAGTACACATTCCGCCTCTCTCGCTATGGCAAGCCGGAAGGTTCCCCCCTTTATGCTTACCAGTTTTATTTCTGTTTCTTCCCGAAGCGCCAGCAAAACTCTTGCCAGAAGTTTATTCGCATTTCCGTGTCCCATGTGAATATCTCCTCCGGAATGTCCGCCTAAAAGTCCGCCTATTTTCAGTTTATACACTTCCCAGCCTTCCTTTAAATCTTCGCCTTTCAGAGAGAGCTGCACTTCTGCCGCCTCTCCGCCGCAACTTCCGCACAAAATTTCCTGCTCTCTGGAATTATCCAGATTTATCAGATACTTCCCTTCTAAAAGTCCTGTGTCAAATCCTGCCGCCCCGGACAAATCTTCCTCTTCGGCTGTGGTAAGAAGCACCTCCAGTACCGGATGTTTCCATTCTTCTTCCAGCGCCGCCATGGCAAGCGCCATACCGATTCCGTCGTCAGCTCCCAGCGTTGTTTCTCCTCCTGTGGTAAGCCAGTCCCCTTCGATTTCCCATGGAATCCCATCTTTTGAGAAATCGTGAGAGGATTCCGGTGTTTTTTCGCATACCATGTCCATATGCGCCTGCAAAATAATCCCCGGCTTATCCTCCATTCCCTTTGAGGCTGCTTTTCGCATCAGAACATTGTTGCAGGCGTCTCTTACAACAAAGACATTCCTCTCCTTTGCCCATTGCGCCAGATATGCACTGATTTGTTCCTCGTGAAAACTTTGTCTTGGAATCTGACTGATTTCATAAAAAATGCGAAATACTCTGTCCTGTAGTAACTCTTTCATTTGTTCTGTCATGATAGATTCTCCTCTCGTTTTTCTCAAAAGTTTTTCTTGATTCTATCACAAACCTCTGCGCTCCTCAACCGGTAAACCGTTTTACTGTCTTTCATTTTGCTCTTATTTCACAGAAATTATCACGTCATTAATCATTACTTTTTCTATTTTCTCTACATCAACCAGGCGGTTAAACGCTATTTTATACACCGTACCCGTTCCCAGCACATAGCCTGTATTGTTAATATGCGCTTCTTTGTCTTCCACCACATAGCTGCTTCCGTCCCGATACTGAATTTCCACACGTTTTACCTGACCGGGGTCCATGGCAAGTTCCCCTTCCACACCCAGCATAAGAGAAACATCAAAAGACATGGCAAAGGGACTCAGGTTCAGGGTTCCCTTTTCCTTTAAATCCACAGTTTCTATCGGCATGGGCGCTTTATCCGTAAGACTTATACTTTCTTTTTTTGTTTTCTTCTGCATTTCTGCTGCTTCTTCCTCAGACATAGCTGCCTGTTCTCCCCTTGTGCATGGATACTGTTCTATCTCCAGCGTCGGATTTCCCTGTGCTTCTTCCCCCTCCCATTCCGACCACAAAAAATAACTATAAAAATACATTTTTTCCTGTGTGCTGCGTTGTGTATCCACATAGATATTTTCTGTTCCTATGACCTGCTCTCCCCTGTGTATCGTAAAATAAAAATCAGCGTCTTCCGTAAATCTTGCACCCTTTTCTAAATTGGTTTCCTCATCACCTTTTAGCGCGATAACTCCCTCTTTTCTTTCCAGGGTAAAGTACATCAAACCCCCAATTTCATTATACAAAAAATTCTCCACTGTAAGAGTATGACTTCCGATTGTTTTAACCACAGGCTTTTCCATGACATAAGCTTCCAATAATTCTTCCGCTCTTTCTTCGTCCACATCGACAAATTCTTTTGACGGAACCACAACAGCTACTTTTCCTCCTTTTCCGTTATCAATAGACCGCTGTTCTGCAGGCACAGATTCCTTTGTTTTGTTGCCGAACATTCCTTCAAAAAACTCTGAATGAAAAGCCGCATATACACTGGTTGACGCCAGAAACACAAGGATAACTGCCGCCGCCACAGTCGGAATTTTTTTCTTTTTCTCTTTTGCAGCAGGCTGTCTTTCCCGAATAAGTTCATAGGTATCTTTTAATTTTTCTTCTACCGGACCGGAAATCTGAATCTTTTGTTCCAAAATTTCTTTTCATTCTTTTCTCTCTGTTTTCCATCTTCATACGCTCCTTTCTTTCAGACAAAGCACTTGTTCCAATTTCTTTCTGCCTCTTCTCAATTTGCTTTTTACTGTATTTTCATTCATCTCCAATAGTTCCGCAATCTCTCTGACGCAAAAACCCTCCCCATAATAGAGCAGAAAAATAATACGATAGTCCTCTGATAATTCTTCCAGCAATTCATAAAAAGCTCTGTCCTTATCCTGTACTTCTGCACTCTCCCGCTCCGTCCATTCTACCGGGACACAACGTTTTTCCTGTTTCAGCATATCCAGGCAATGATTAATCAGTATTCTGGTAATCCAGGTTTTAAAATAACCGGTATGCTTTAATTCCCTGATATGCTCAAACGCAGAAAGTACGGTGTCCTGCATAACATCTGCAACATCTTCTTCATTTTTCAAATAACTTTTCGCTGCTTTATACATGGAAATTTTGTGTTTTTCTATAAGCCGGATAAAGGCTTCTGCATCTCCCTTCTGCGCTCTCTTCACCAATAAGTCCATGGCTGTTCCTCCTCTCTTATTTTTTCTTTACACCTATTAGACGAAGAAACGACTCCTTTCGGTGCATGGCTCTTCTTTATTTTTTTTATCAAACATTTTCCTGTAAAGTAAAAATCCATTAAACCGACAGCTTGCTCTGCCAGCCTAATGGATTTCCTGTCATAACCTTTTCTCTCTTCAAAGGAACACACCGTTTCTCCTCTACACCCTCACTCTGCAAATTCCAAGCCCTGCCTTACAATCCCCTGTATTTTCCAGCACAACTTCTTCCCTCCAGTCCCTGCAAAGCAAAAGTTCCCCTGCCAAAGCAACAGCTCCTTCTGTCTTCACACCTCCGCATTTCACATACACCGCCAGAATCTGCTCTCCGTTTTCCGGCTTTAGGCTTATCTTCTCTCCTTTTTTTAAACACGCGGTTTCCATTTTCCCCTCTGCTCCGTTTTTCAGCATCAGGTTGAAATCCGTCACCTGTCCAAAGCTTACCGTAGAAGTACCGCCGTCAAAACAATCCACTTCATAGGGTTTCAAACGTACCTTCTCTGTTTCCCCGTGAATCATTTCCAGATTTCCTTCAAAAATACTCAAATATCTTTTAACTCCCGGCAGACTGGTAAATTCGGACTGTTCCACCTCCACCACCGCACTGCTGATACGGCACTGAAAATTCCCTTCTTTATAGCTGCCATCCTCCGGATACAGATACAACTCTGTAGTGCTGCCTCCTGACCACCGTGAAGTCTGAAAATGCGCTTTGTTTCTTACAATAAAATGATTTCCCATAAATACGCTCTCCTTTTCCCAATACTTTTGCTCTGATTTTACCACACCCTCCCCTTTTCCTCAACTTACACTTCCCCTCATTGCCACGCCTCCTTTTCTATGTTACACTGATTTTATCACAATCTGAAGGAGAGAGAATACCATGGATTCCCAACAGTTTTATTTAGAAGAAGGCTTTCCTTTTCAGGGAAGAAGACTGGAAAAGCTAAAAGCCTTTTTAACCCAAACAGATTTATCCTATGACAGCCAGATTGAATACACTGCACTTTTTAAAACTCAGGACGGACAGATCGCAGGCTGTGGCTCACGTCACAAAAACACCTTAAAATGCATTGCCATTAATCCTGCCTTTCAGGGAAAAGGCTGCCTTTCTCTGATTATGACCCAGCTTTTAAAAAACGCTGCCTCAGAGGGAATCTCCCATCTGTTTTTGTTTACAAAACCCCTGTACCTGCAAATGTTTTCAGACATGGGATTCTACTCCATTATGCAGACTGAGGACATGCTGCTCATGGAGAACCGAAAAGACGGAATCCGGGAATACCTTCGGCAGGAAGCTGCTCTTACTCCCGCTTACAAAGGCAAAAAAATCGGCGCTATTGTCATGAATGCTAACCCCTTTACCAATGGACATCGGTATCTTGTGGAAACCGCAGCCTCCTTCTGCGACCTGCTTCATGTTTTCGTTTTATCTGCGGATTCCTCTGAATTTCCGTCGGACCTCCGCCTGGAACTGGTAAAAAAAGGCTGTGCAGATTTTGCAAACGTTCAAATACATGGCAGCTCTGATTACCTGATTTCGGCTGCTACCTTTCCTGACTATTTTCTAAAGGATAAAGCAACCGTTTCTGACAAAACTGCACTTTTAGACCTGATGATTTTCGGAGTTTATTTCAAAGAAACTTTTGGTATTACCCAGCGTTTTGTAGGAGAAGAACCCTTTTCTCAAATTACAAATGCCTATAATCAGCAGATGAAAAAAGTGCTTCCTTCCTTTGGAATAAAAGTGACGGAAATTCCCAGATGCAAATATCAGGATACTGTAATCAGCGCCACACTTGTACGAAAAAAATTTCTTACAGGAGATGAAAATGACCTGAAAGAGCTACAGAATTTTGTTCCTGAAACCACCTATGCGTTTTTGATTTCTCCTCAGGGAACTGCACTAAAAAAACAATTATCTGCTCAAAGAGGAGGTATATTATGAATCATTCTGTCTGGACAAAGGGAGAACCTGCTTCCCTGCCCGAAATACTGGACGCAAGAGAAAAACGGGCGCAGCTTCAGAGAGAATTGCTGCAAAAAAATCCCGCCTCTTTAGTAAGCTTTACACTGAATATCGCAGGTTCTGTGAAGGTATTTCCCTATACGAAATGGCTGTATTTCCTGGGATATCACCTGATTCGTAAAAACATTGAATTGCTTTGTGGAAGAATTATAGAAGTAAAAGAGGTGAAAGAAAATACCGGATATGAGTGTATCTTTTCCCTTGATTTAAAGCCAAAAGTCATAAAAAAGCATTTGCTTTTACAGGAAGAAAAGCACCCTCTGGGACGTTTATTTGATTTTGATGTGTTGCGCCCCGACGGTTCAAAGGTATCCCGTCAGGAACTTGGATTCCCAGAGCGCACCTGTCTGATTTGCCAAAATCCTGCTTTTCTCTGCAGCCGTTCCAGAACCCATAGTGCAGAGGAACTGCAGTTACATACAATACAGATGATAGACAGTTTTTACAGGGAGCGTATGGCCGTTCACCTTGCTCTTATGATGCAGAAATCTCTGTTTTATGAGGTCAATACTGCCTTAAAGCCAGGGCTTGTAGACCGCCTGCATAATGGTGCTCACCGGGATATGTGCAGGTATACTTTCGTAAAAAGTGCCTATGCTTTAACTCCCTATTTTCTCAAATGTGCCCAGGAAGGTCTTAGTTTTTCCGGTGATTTAAAGGAGCTTCCAAATTTGTTTCAGACCCTCCGTCCTCTTGGTATCCGGGCTGAAAAAGAGATGCTTTCTGCCACAAATGGAGTGAACACACATAAGGGAATCATCTTCTCCGGAGGAATCTTCTGCGCTGCTGCAGGCTTTGCAAAATCCTTTTATGCCATAGACTTTGAATCCCCGGATTTTCCGGACTTACTGGGAAATATCTGCTGTCATATGCTGACAGACTTACTGAAAGATTATGACAGTATAAACCCAAATCTTCCAAAATCCAATGGTGAAAGACTGTATCTGCTTCACGGAATCACCGGCATACGGGGTGAAGCACACAACGGCTTTCCCCATGTTCTGAAGTATGGTTTTTCCCGTTTTAAAGAAGCCCAAAAGGCTGGATTTTCTCTGAACGATTCAGGTCTTTTGACACTTTTATATTACATTGCCCACACAGATGACACCAACCTTATCACCCGTGGCAACTTTGAAATTTCCATAAAAGTCAGGACTGCTCTTTCTGAATTCCTGCATGATTCCTCCTATGAAAAGCAGCTGGAAATCCTTCCTCTTTTAGACCATTATTTTATAGAAAAGAACCTCAGTCCCGGAGGCTCTGCGGATATGCTCGCGCTTACTTATTTCCTGTATTTTCTTACAAAAATTGCCTGTTGCTTTGAATAGCAGTCAGGCAATTTTTTCTTCTTTCTATTCATTTTTCTTAAAACAGCAGATTCAAAAGACCGATAAAAAAGCCAATAATAGCTCCCAGATTTACTACTGCATTTAATTCCTTTTTCATAATCCCCAAAAGAATATTCTCTACTTCCAGAATATCCATTTCGTTAATTTTTTCCTCAACCACCTGCGAAATATGGAATTTTTCTGCCAGCTCCTCTGCCTTCTCTCCTACAAATTTCACATACACAGATTCTACAAGTTCCTCAATTTTCTCCTGACCCAGAGGAATGTTTTCCATAATCCGATTTACCGGAATATTTTCTGCCGCTGCAATTTCTCCCACTACAATGGGGTGAATCTTCTCTCTTCCGTTTTCCCGGATATATTCTCCCACCTTATTTCCAATGGGTACTGCAATAGACTGAATCAGATCATCAGTTAAAAACATGGAAACCATACTTCCCTGGAACTTATTTTTGACCTCTTTGGCGCCTTCCTCAGCAATAATACTGCCTACGTCCATTTTCTCCAGACCGCTGGAAATTCTTTCTGTAATGAACTCCTCCAGATGTCCGCGCATGTTTTCATAGTCTTCCTTTTCCACGTAATGTCCCAAAAAAGTTTCCAGTGTATCCTCGTTTTTCTGAATGGACTGCAGGCCATTTCCCACTGCCTGCGCCACTGTTTTTTTCACTTCATCTGATAAAAGAATCTGTTCTAAATCCCGTCTGGTAAGAAGATGATTTCCCACTGCTTCTCCCATAGCTTTTGCCATTCTTGCCTTTCCCTTTGGAATAATTCCCGGTGTAAAGGGCAGTGTCCAGTTTCCAAGCTTCACAGGATTTAAAGGTTTAAACAGCATCTTTACCGCTATATAATTGGTACAGTATCCAATCACTGCGCCAATCACCGGTCCTGCCAGTATTTCTATGATACTCATATGCATTCTTCCTTATTTAAAAAGTTTATCTCTTATCTGTCCCCACATCTGTACAAGGAAATATTCATATGCCTTGTCATACAGAAACAGCGCCGCCTGACCGCCAAGCAGAAAGACCAGAATCAGCTTCCCGGAAATTTCGCCTGCAAAAAGCAACTTTGGGAATAAAAGCAGCGCGGGGATATACATAAGGTTAAAAATCACAAATTTTCCTATACTGAAAATCAGTTTTCTGTGGTTCCAGTTCGGGTGCTTTCCCAGATACTGCCAGAGCATTTCTATACCCAATACATAAACTCCCATCATTACATAGGTAATGCAGTACAATTTCTGAGGCGCCAGCAAAAAGCCCAGCACGGTGCAGCCTGCAAAAAAGGCTGTACCATATCCAATGCCGTATTCCTTGATAATGATTCCCACAAAGAATGCCGCTGCCGCCAAAAAGAACAGGGTACTGAAATCAAGAATTCCGCTCAGTACAATCAACACCACGGAAAGAGCCATCAAAAGCCCTGAAATTGCAGTTTTTTTCGCATTTACATGCATGAGCAAAGGTCGCCTCCTGTACATTCGCAAAGACTGTCTAAACACCAGAGATCACAACATGCATTTCCCGTTCCACAGCCGCCGCTGCCACCGCTTGCATATGGATTTGCGCCGCCCTGATAACGGTTACTGTTCCACTGAAGACGATTCACCAGATTGGCATATTCCGGGTTTCCCGGTTCCATATTCTGTGCCTGTCTTGCCAGATTTAATGCATTGACATTATTTCCCATTCCCATATTCGCACAAGCGCTTAAATAATACCAGTATGCACTTCTGTTCTGAATTCTGGAAAGGACGTTTAAAGCCTGCTGATACTGGCGCCCGTTAATATAATTTGCCGCTGCCTGAAGCTGCACATTATCCTGTCCTGTAGGCGCCTCCTGATACTGATTCTGACTTCCATAGCCATTGCCGTAGCCGCTCTGGTATCCGCCGTCCCTTTCCCTCATAATCTGGTCATAGGCTTCCTGTACTTCTTTAAATTTTTCCTCTGCCAGACCTGCAAGAGGGTTATCCACATAAGAATCCGGGTGATATTTTCTGCTTAAATCCCGGTATGCTTTCTTTACTTCGTCATTTGATGCATTTGGTGAAATTCCCAATACTTCATAAGGATTATTTACCATGATTCTCTCTTTTCTCCTGTCTTTCTTTTTGTATTTTATTGTATTTTGACCATACACCGCTGTAGAGAATATTTCTCAGAATTTCAGCGTCTAAAAGGCAGGGCAGCTTCTCAAAAACAGCCGTTGCCTCTGCCATCATCATAAGCAGAATTTCCTTTACTCTCTGCTCATAAGTTTCCAGATCCTCACATTGTTTTTTTAAAGTCTTTAAAGGATTATAGGAGCCTGTTTTCAGGTCTTCCTCCAGGTCATCATAGGCGTCCAGAATATAAATAAACTTGCCCAGATAAAATCCAAATTTTCTTAAATCTTCCTCCCATATATCCTGACGATAGACGAAAAGCTCTGCCATAAGGCA
The DNA here is from genome assembly GCF_003287895.1 of Blautia argi. Classification (NCBI taxonomy): domain Bacteria; kingdom Bacillati; phylum Bacillota; class Clostridia; order Lachnospirales; family Lachnospiraceae; genus Blautia; species Blautia argi. Next base: position 2,311,435 of record NZ_CP030280.1, read on the forward strand.
GCCAAAAGCCCCTGCTACCAAATCCAGATTTTCCTCCTGCTTTTCTTCATAGGCAGACAGAATTTTAAGCTGCTTCTGCACTGCATGAGCCTGTCTTTTATACTCTCTGCAAATCTTTTCTGTCTTCTTCCGAAAGAGCCGCATACCTGCTGCTCCCTGAAGGCTTTTATCATCTTTCCAGTCATCTTCAAACTTAAAATACGTCAGAAGAATATTCATTTTTGCCCCGTATTCTGAGATTTCATTCTGCAGCATGGGGATTTTTTTTACCGGATGAATGGGACAATGTTCCTGCAGTTCCCTGGTTTCCGGCTCATACAGGGAGGTAAGAAACAGCACCAGAAACGTCATGTCATACGTCAGTGTCATTCTGCCCCGAAAGCCATATTCCCGGCGAAGCGCATGACAAAGTCCACAGTAATATCCCTTATAACGGTAAAATTCTTTTACCTTTAACTCCGGCTTATCTGTCATAATATATCCAAACATTGTTTTCCGCACCTTTCTGCAGCATAGCTACGTCTAAAACTGAAAACTCTGTATCGTTTCATTATACTATATCTCTTTTCAAATTTCTATAGCTTCTTTCTTGTCATTTCGCTAAATTCTTCCCTCTTCTTGCCTGATTTCATTGACGTACCTGTATTTTTCAGCTATACTTTTCCTATACTTGACAGGAAAGAAAGATGAGGTGTTATTTTGAAAACGGAAGACAAAACACTGGATAGAAAAACAGAAAACCCAGAGGCCTTTGATATTCTCTATCCGGAACGCTTTATTAAAAATACAGATTACTACAATTCCCTGATGATGATGTACCGCTGTGCCATTCGGGAAATCCGCACAAAGCTTGAGGTTCTGGACGATGAATTTTCCATCACCTACAAGCGGAATCCCATTTCCTCTATTAAGAGCCGCATTAAAACGCCTTTGAGTATTTATAATAAATTACAGAGATTAGGCTATGATTTCACAGAGCAGAATATTCGGGAACATTTAAACGATGTGGCAGGAATCCGCGTAATCTGTTCTTTTATTGACGACATTTATTCTGTGGCAAAGCTTCTCTCCGACCAGGACGATATCACAATCCTGCGAATTAAGGACTATATTCAAAAACCAAAGCCAAACGGCTACCGTAGCTATCATATGATTGTAGAGATTCCCGTATTCTTTGCAGAAGGCAAGACTCCTATGCGGGCAGAAATTCAGATTCGTACCATCGGTATGGACTTCTGGGCAAGCCTTGAACATCAGCTTCGGTATAAAAAAGATTTAGGCAGCAATGAACAATATGAACTCATCAGCCGAAAGCTGTCTGAATGTGCACATGCCATTACTGCCACAGATAATCAGATGCAGGATATTAAAAATTTAATCGGGGAGTACAATGAGTTCTGACAGAACTCATTCCCCCACAAATTCCTTCATTAACATTTCACTTGCCTTGTAATATTTGTCCCAGGCTTCTCTTTTTTCTTCATCATCAACTTCGCCTACACTTCTCATGGTTATTCCCGTTCCCTTTATAGACACAGGACTTCCTGCTTCTTCATATCCCTTACATTCCTCTGCCTTTTTGTAGGTACTCCAGTCTTCCGGAAAAGCACCCATTTCCTTAAATTTCCCATAATTTCCTTCGCTTACAAAGTAAATCATGCTGGTGCCTTCCTGCATATCTACCATCAACTTGGTCTGACTTGCCATAACAAGCTGTGGGTCAGGATTGCTGCTGTCATCAGAAGGCATACTGTAGTCTGCGATTTCCACATGCACTTCTCCATCTCCGTTTAAATCTTCTGCATGCTCCTCAAACCATTTCTGCAGTTTCTGGTTATCCTCCTGTGCAACTCCATAATCCCCTACACAGGCAATGGTATAATCATAATCTACCTTTCCCACCATATCCTTTACAAAAATAGAAATACAAAACAGGATAAAAACTCCTGCCAGCACATGATATTTGTAATAATACCAGAAATTATCCCATTTTTTCCTTGTTTCCTCTTTCATTTTGGGCTTCTTCATACCTTTTCCGTCCTTTTCTGTTAGTATCCGATAATTTGCATTTTATCACTTTTCCAGGTACAAGAAAAGCCGAAACTACAATTTTCTTAAAATTTAAGATTTGTATTTCGGCTTTTAACGTTTAAAATTTTATTTCTCTACTTTGGAAATTTGCGGTTCATTTTTTGCAGCTTAAAGATTAGGGGAAGAATCATCAGAAACCAGATAATCGGCTCTGCCACAATAATTCCCATGTACTGTAATACAGGGGTCAGTAAAAGAGCAATCGCCACCTTTCCCACCAATTCAATAAAGCTGGAAATCACAGGTGTAATGTGATCCCCTACTGCCTGCAGAGTATTCCTGAAAATGTTAATTCCCGCTGCTACAAAGTAAAATGGGGCATTGATTTTCAGATATAATACTGCGTTTTCTATTACCGCTTCTTTGCCGCTTCCTGTTACCAACTGAATCAGAAACGGCGCTGCCGTATAACTCATAAGAATCACAAGAATCGCCCAGCTCCAGGTAATCAGAAGGGCGTTTTTCACTCCCTGACGCACTCTTTGATACTCTCCGGCCCCGAAATTCTGCCCGCAAAAGGTCGCCATTGTAACCCCCATAACTGAGATAGGCAGAAAATAAAATTCTGATATTTTTCTGGCTGCCGTGTGTGCTACAATGATGTCATTTCCAAAGGTATTAATGGCGCACTGCAAAGCCAAAGTTCCGAAAAATACCAGGGACATCATCATTCCCATGGAAAACCCGGAGCTATACATCTGTTTTACCATGCTTCTTTCAATTTTAAAATCCTCTCTCCTCAGGTGAAAAACCGGATACTTTTTCCACATATAGACAAGGCTTAAAATTACGGAAACAAGCTGCGCCAGCACAGTGCCAAAGGCTGCGCCCTGCACACCAAAAGGCAGTACTGCCATAAACAAAAGATCCAGTCCCACGTTTAATACTGCTGCACACATAAGAAATAAAAGAGGAGCTACGGTATCTCCCACAGCCCTTAAAATTCCTGCACAGGCATTGTACAGCATGGTTACCAGCATACCTGCCAGTACAATCTGAATATACTCCTTTGCCTCGCCATACAGGTTCTCCGGTACATTTAAAAGTTCCAAAAAGCCATTCAATCCTGCAAGGGCAAGCACCGTAAGGATCAGGGTTGTAAGAGTTCCTAAAAGCAGGGTTCCGGCTGCTGCCTTTCTCAGTCTTTCTGTCTTTCCTGAACCAAAACTCTGCGCCGCCACAATGGAAAATCCATTGGTAAGACCCCTGTAAAAATCCAATGAGCAGGGTACTGACAGCTGTGGTTGCCCCTACGGCAGCAAGAGAAGCCTCGCCCAATACACTGCCTACAATTCTGGTATCTGCCAGACTGTAAAAGAGCTGAAAAATGTTTCCCAGGCACACCGGAAGTGCAAATTCCAGCATTAATTTTGCCGGATTTCCTCTCGTCAAATTCTTCATCTTTTTCTTTTCTCCCGTTTTCTGCATTTACATTTCATCTGAATTTTCGAAAAATTCCCATATGCATTATAACGGGTGAATGAGAAATGGGCAAGAGGAAATCCTGCCCATTTCTTTGTTGCTCTTTATTCTTCTTTTATTTCCAAAACTCTTGCACTGATTCGTTCTGACAGGCTTACAGTAAGTATTCCAGCTTCTCTATTCCACTGATATCCGCAGGCTTTAGCTTCCGGATATGCACATTTCACAGTAATATCCTTTCCTCGCAAATGCTTTAATGGCAGGGATACCACCGGTTCTACACTGTTTCTTCTCCACACAGCCAGATAATCTTTTTCCGCCCCTTTCAGTCCCAGACTTACCCATGCATCGCTATATTGGGAAATCCCAAGAGGCCAGTACGGAAGCGCTGATTTTAAATCGCTGCGAATCTTTTTATAATACTCCAATGCCTGTTTTACATATCCAAATCTGTCTGCGCTTAATTCTGCCAGATGTCCGCTTTGGTGAATCCGAAGCAACATGGCATTTACCATGTTATAAATAACCCTCTTCACAGTCACCTTTCCGAAGGGGATAAGACCAGATAGCTGCCTGCTCCGGAGTTACTGCTGATGGTGCATTTGCCGCAATAGTAGCATATCTGACATAGTCTTCCTGGTCACTGGTAGACTGAATACTGTATCTTGAAAGCATGGCGTAATCCATACGAAGTCCGCCGGAGGAACAGTTTTCAATCACAAGATCCGGATATTTTTCAAAAATTCCATCAAGCCATTTTAAATATGCCCGGTTATGCTCTAAAAGTCCGTCACCAGCACTGTCTGCATTTACTTCTGTTCCAATTCCCGGTTCAATATTATAATCCATCTTGATATAACCAATTCCATATTCTGTTACCAGTCTGTCAATGACTGCTGAAGCATGCTCACGAACTTCTGGATTTCTGAAATCCAACTGGTATCTGCTCCTGTCAAACACTCTCTTCCCATGTCGCATAAAATACCAATTGTCCGGAACCTTATCCGCTTTCGGACATTTAATTCCCATAACCTCCAGCTCCAGCCATGCCCCTGGAATCATACCCTTGCTGCGAATATAATCTGTAACCTCCTTAAACCCACCTGGGAAACGCGCGTTTGACGGAAACCATTCGCCTACACCGTCCCACCAGAATCCATCTGAGTACCACCCGCAGTCAATACAATAATATTCACATCCTGCTTCTGCCGCCTTGTCAATCAGGGGAAGTTCTTTTTCTGTAGTCGGATCACCAAAAAGACAATTCATATAATCATTAAAAATAACCCTGAGCTGCTCATTGTCTTCGTTTCTTCTCCGAATTGCTCTTCTGTATTTTGTCAGTTCTCCCATGGCCTCATCAAATCCGCCGATACAGCTTCCTACACTAACCGGAACCGTAAGAAAGGTTTCACCCGGTTTCAAATTCTTCCACCAATGATTATGATGTTCATTTGGGCCGCTGAGCTTTAAATATACATGTCCATCTTGATCGCTGATTTCCCAGTACCAGGAACCGTTATGTTCAATCTGCCAGAACAAAGAACTATTTGTTTCTGTATTACACAGATATCCCATAGGAATATACTCTTTAGTTGACCAGTTTCCCGTGTTTCCGATTCCTATGGTCTTAGATGAACGATGCATAATTTCCGGCTGGGAAACAGATAACCCCAGCTCTCCTAAGGTATAGGTCTGCCAGCAAAGTTCTTTCTGCCATGCGTTATGCGGTATGGAAAGTTCCATTTTCTCATCAAAGGGGCGCAAACCTTCTTTATCTATTCCATTTAAAGAAAAAGAAGATACATACTCCAATCCCTGTGCTTCTTCACCTCTGTTTGTCACCTCTGTCCAGGAACGAACCACAGAAATGCCATCATAAAACTGCATATGGCAAACCGCCTCCAGTCCAGTGATACTGTCTTCTGTAATAACTTCCAACTTTCTTCCCTTTTCATTCCTGTAATCTTTAAATGCTTTATATTTCATTCGATAGCCAGGAGCCGTCTGCGTATATTTGTGCCCGTGGCGTTCTCCCACCCTGTCCTGTCCGGAAGCCAAAATTTCTACAGGATAGAAAGACTGCGTTCCCGTATCCGATACCATACACCTTTCATCAAAGTCCAATGCTGAAAAATGCAACAGTTTAATTTCATTTTCCTCTGTAATTTCCCAGACCAGATTTATTCCATTTTCTTTTATTTCCTTTCGTTTCATTCTCAATTTCCTCCATTATAATATATCACCCTTTTACGGAACCACTCATAAGTCCTGCCAAAAAGTATCTCTGTAAAAACAGGAAAATCAAAGTTACCGGTATCACTGCTACTACAGAGCCTGCCATAAGTCCTCCCCAGTCTACCGTATTGACGCCCTTAAACAGCATAATTGCAGGTGTCAAGGTTCGATATTGATCTGTAGAAATAAAAATATATCCAAACATAAATTCATTCCATGCATTGATAAACGCATACAGTCCAGTGGACACCAGACTTGGCAGAGATAAAGGTAAAATCACCTTAAATATTGTCTGTGCCTTATTGCAGCCATCAATTTCCGCTGCCTCCTCAAGAGCCAGAGGCACTGTATCAAAAAAGCTGCTCATCATAAAAGTACAAAGAGGAATCACAAATGTAGTATAAGCCAGTATCAAAGATCTGTAGGATTCCAGAATATTCAGTTTCTGCATAATCAGATACAATGGCACTAAGAGCAAAACCCCTGGTATCATCTGAGATAACATCATTGCCAGATTGGAAATCTTGACTGCCTTTAATTTATAGTAACGGCTCAATGCATATCCTGCCATAACTGCTATGACCATGGATAACAAGCAGGCGGCAATGGATACGAATAAACTGTTTTTAATATAATTCAAAAATCCGGCATCTACCAACACTCTGCGGAAATTTTCCAATGTAGGTTCCTGAATCAGAAAAGTAGGTGTTGCTGTACGAATTTCCGTCTTGGGTTTCAATGCAGAAATCAGCATCCAGATAAACGGAAAAATACAGTACAAGGAAAAAAACACCAGCAACACATAGGTCACAACCTTACTAATTCGTCTGTTTCTTTTATTCAGCATAGTTTTCCCTCCCTTTATGCCATTTCGTCACTGATTCTGCTTCTTTTCCGGTAATAAAAGGCAAACAAAATAACCATAATCGTAAACATCATTGTAGACAGCGCTGACGCTGCACCCACATCAAATTTCTTCATAGAATAACGATAAATCATGATTGGCAATGTTTCTGTTGCATAATTTGGTCCGCCTTCTGTCATTACCCAGATAAAATCAAAGTTTACTGCTGTCCAGATAATATGGATAAAGACAATAACCAGAGAAACAGAACGAAGCTGAGGCAGGGTCACACGGAAAAACCGCTTAAAAATACCCGCTCCGTCAATAGCAGCCGCCTCTGAAAGCTCTCCCGGTACAGACTGCAGAGCAGACAAAAATGAAATGGTGTAATATGGAAAGCTTCTCCATATATTGACAAAAATTACCGTTGCCATAGCATATCTGCTGTCCCCCAGAAAATTAATAGGCGAATCTATAATATTCAAACTGGTTAATGCATAGTTAATAATTCCAAACTCTGGATTTAATATCCAATCCCATGTCATACCTGCCACAATAATTGGCACAAGCCAAGGTATAAAAATACAGGTTCTGAAAATTGCTCTCCCTTTAAATTTCTGATTTAATAAAACGGCTGTCACCATACCTAAAACATATTCTCCAAGCACAGAAAATACGGTCCAGCAAATCGTATTTTTTACTGCCTGTCCAAAATGCTCATCTGAAACAATTGTTTTAAAATTATCCAGTCCTGCAAATCCGCTCATAGATTTATTAATCAAATGGACATGTGAAAAAGCATCATGAACTACCTTTCCAAGCGGAAATGCAATAAGCAAAGCAAGGAATAAAATTGCCGGAGCCAGCATAATCAAGGCCGTTCTTTTTGTTTTCTGATCTCTTGTAAGTTTTTTTGCTGTTTTCATATCCTCTTCCTCTTTTCTCTACACTACTTGTTCTGCTTTTGAGTGCAAAAAGGGGGGCGCTTTCTAAAACACCCCCACTTCCTATGAACAGCTTCTATTCACTTAACTCTCCGGAATCTGATAAAGAAGCATTCACTGCATCACTCAGCCATTCTGCTGCCGCCTCTGGTGATTCTCCTTCCTGGAGCACTTTTGCAATAGCGTCCTGCATAGCCTGTGTAATTCCTCCTAAAGTAACCGGTGGGAAGGTAACTCCTGAGTCTGCCAAGGCCTGGAAATCTTTACTCCATTTGCTGTCTGTTGAAACATCTGAACGTGGAGAACGGTCTGGAAATCCTGCTTCCTGCCATTCTTTGCTGCACATAGCAGTAGCCAATTCAAATGCTGCATCTTTATTTTTGCTGTCCGCCAGAATAAATAATGGCTTACACTCCATGTAGGTAGCTTCATGTCCGTCTGAAGGATATGGAATAGCGGAAACTGCAATATCGCCCATAGTGTCAGGATTTGAGGTTTCTCTTTCTGCCAACCAGTTTCCTGTCACATAAGTAGAAGCAATACCTGTCGCAAAGTTTTCATCTGTTTCTTCCCAACCCCAGTTCTTACAGTTTTCATCAATAATTTTTTTATCAACCATATCCTGGTACATCCGGAAAACTTTTGCAGCTTTTTCTGATTCTTCTTTATTGTCTTTCCATGTATTTTTATATTTTCCGTCTTCCTGTGCAGATGCGATTTCCAAATCATACTGAGCCAGATATACCAGTAATTCCTGTGCAGAACGAACACCCGTACATGCCAGTTCTGTCAGATATTTTCCGTTCTTTTCATAGTATCCTTCATTGGCCAGCAGATCTTCCCATGTCTTTGGTGTATCAATTCCCGCTGCCTTTAAGTCCTCTGTATGGGTGAGGTATGCACGCACAGTCATTTCATAAGGAATTCCCACGATTTTATCATCTATAGTCATAGCCTTTACTACAGATTCTGACAAAGCATCTTTGTCTTCCCATTTATTAAAACGTTCTGTCAAATCTTCCAAAATTCCCATATTATAGAATTCGCCAATATATTCCGGCAGTCCCCAGATAAGGTCTGGTACATTTCCTCCAGCTGCCGCGGTCAGGATTTTTTCGTGAAGCATATCATAAGTAAAGTTCGTCTGATTTACCTTGATACCTGTTTCCTCTTCAAATTTTTTAATCTGCTCCTCTCCCGCCTTTGCCGTATCTGCTCCGTCTGTCCAGCATGTCCACAGTTCTACTGTCTGTTCCTTTGCTTCTTCTTTGCCGTCGGAACCCTGAGCGTCCCCACCGCCGGAACCACACGCTGCCATAGAACCTGTCATTGCCAGTGTCAGCAATACTGCTATCCATTTTTTCTTCATTATTAAATTCCCTCTTTCCCTTTAAATATTTTCCGTACCTTTGTACTGAGGCAAGAGTATCATATCTTTTGTGCAGTTACAACAATTCCACGGCGCATACTTAAAAACACCACAACACTTTATATAAAAAACCACCTATTTTAAGACCGTCTTGCTTTTTTATACCCAGAAGGGCTTTCCCCGAAATATTCTTTAAATTTTTCTGTAAAACTCCTTACATCTCGATACCCCACCGCTTCTGCCAATTCATAAGTCTTCATATCAGATTCCATTAAAAGACGAATAGCTGTTTTCATTCGTACCTCAGCCAAATAATTTTTAAAATTCTGTCCTGTTTCTTTTTTAAAAAATGCGCTGAAATAATATGGATTCATATATGCAACCTCTGCTACTCTTCCAAGAGTTAAATCCTCTCCATAATGCTCTTGTATATAATTTTTCACCAGCCGTATGGTATTATTTTCTGCTGCTTTCTCTCCCTTTCCGCTGTTCTCCAGAAATCTGGCTAATTGTCTTTTCACAAAGGCCTTCAATTCTCCGTAACTGGACTGATTTCGGATCCTGGCTACCATAGCCTCATATTCCTTTCTACTCTCCTCCGATACCATTTTGCACTCTTCTAATTCTGCATATAAATCCATAGCCATGGCAATACAACGGTTTTCTGCCGCATATCGATTTCCATAATGAAGATTTTCCACAATATCCAGGAGCTCCTCCAAGGTCTTTTCCCAGTTTTCGTCCCTGCTCAGAATTCCTGCTGCCAACTCTTTATATTTCTGGTTATAATCTTCAAAAGAATTGGTAAAATTTCTGGAAATTACACTGTATCGTATCACCTCTTCCTGCGTAAAATAATGCAGTTCAGAACAAAATTTTGCTGTCTTATACGCAAACTTTAATTCTGTGATATGTTCTACCGTATTTCCTATTCCTGTTATCAGCCACACCTTATATTCCCGATAGATTTGCTCCCGAAGCTCCAATACCTGCCTCTCCAGCATATCTCCTCCGAATCTTTCCCTGTTCAGCAAAATCATATTACTGCTGTTTGGTTCTCTCTTAATCACAAATCCCTGCTTCTTTGTTCTTAAATGTTCCTCAATTTTTTTGAAAATGGAAAACCGGATAAGCTCTGCCATATTCTGATTTCCCAGTTTTTTATAAAAAGCTGCCGGAATAGAAAAACAAACACCTGTATAATCCGTTTTTTTTGTGTCAAGTCCCATAGCTTCAAAATGCTCCAGCAATTCTCTGCACTCTGCTTCCGAATTCATCTTACGAAAAACAGTTTGCATATCATCTTTTTCTTTTTCCCAGTATTCCATCGGATAATCCGTTTTCAACATCTTTTCTGCTTTCAATACCGCTTCTTCCAGCTCTTCTTTTCCTACAGGTTTCAACAGATATTCTATAGCCTCATAGCGAATAGCCTTTTTTACATAATCAAACTCCTGATATCCGCTCAAAAAAATCACCTTTGTATTCCAATGATTTTCCCGAATTTCCTTTATTACATCTAATCCCGTCATTTTAGGCATAGCCACATCAGAAATTACAATGTCTGGCTCAAATTTCCGAATTTTCTCAAGCAATTCTTCTCCATTTCCCGCCTCTGCCACAATTTCAGCATTTAATTTCTCCCATTGTATCATCTTCAGCATACCTTTTATGATAATCGGTTCATCATCTGCAAGTATGATTTTAAACATGTATCTCTTCTCGCTCCTTTTCTTTTACTACAGGCAATCTGTATTTTACGATTGTACCTATATTTTCAAAACTGTTAATTTCAATTCTGTATTCTTCTCCAAAAATCATCTTAATACGGTCACATACATTTTTAAGTCCTATTCCTGAGCTTTCCATGTCTGAATTCTTCTTATCAGATTCTGAATGTTCTAAAAGATTTTGGATATACTCAAGCTTCTCTGCTGACATACCCACGCCATTATCCATAATTGTAAGCTCCAGAAATTCTTCCCGTATTTCTCCCTGTATGGCCACAACGCCGTTTCCCTCTTCTTTTGGACGCAGGCCGTATTTTACAGAATTTTCTACAATTGGCTGTAAGATCAACTGAGGGACTTCCAGATTCAAAAGATTTTCCGGCACATCAATTTCCAATGTCATTTTATTTTCGTATCGTACGCGAATAATCTTAAAATAATTTCGTACGCTGTCTAATTCTGCCTGTAAAGTCACCTTATCCCTTACATTTCCTATCAGATATTTCAACTGTCCGGATAAACCGTCCAGCATCTCTGCTGCTTCTGCATCATCATTAGTAATCGCAGTCATACGAATAACATCTAAGGTATTATATAAATAATGAGGTTGAATCTGCATTTTCAATGCTTCTATCTCTGCCTCTCTTTGTTTGATTTCTGCTACATATACTTTACGAATATGCATCTGCAGCTTCTTCGTCATACTATTCAGCCCATTAGCCAGAAATCCTATCTCATCATTGGAACCTATATGCACTCTTGTGTCCAACTTTCCTCTCTGAATTTGTTCCATGGCCTCCTTTAAAGTACGAATGGGCCGGTTCATTTTCCTGGAATATAAAAAATACAGAACTCCTAAAAGGAAAGTTCCAAATCCAATTACTGCCAAAGTAATATTTCTGATATTACGATAACTGTTCTCCAGATAAAAAGAGGGTATTTTCTCCAATACGAGCCAACTGCAGTTCGGTATCTGACTGTAAATGTAATAATTTCCTTCTGCCTTTATGTATTGATAATCGCTTGTCATAAGTTCCAGATAAGTTCCCAGGTTTTCTTCATATTTTTCTTCCTTATAGGGATTGTAAGCGAACATCTTTTGTTTTGTATCCACTAAATAAATATGGCTTCCCTGTCCCAGCTTTGTCTCATGGATAATTCCGTCCAACCAGGAGCTGCTGATATCAATATACAAGGTTCCTAAAATCTCTGTATCTGCAGTCTGAATTGTCCTGGTATTCATAATATTCCTTGCCACAGAAAATACCTGCTCTTTTGCTCCGGCATAATAATCTGGTAAATGAGAAGGTAATATCTGTATCTCTTTTGAATCTGACCCAAAATTTTTCCTGTGCCAATCTAACAGTTTTTCTGTATCTGTCACCGCTTCCGGCGGGCGCATAGCCGTGTAAATTCTTCCGTCCGGCAAAGTAAAAAACACATGCTCTATATGTTGATTCATATACAAAATATCTCTCAGCATGTCTGTAACCAGCGCACTCCGCTTATTCTCTGACAACTCTTTATTTTCCAAAATTTCATATAAATATCCATAATCTTCTGCCTGATGTGTATACAGATATTTTGTATTCTCGTTCATTTCATTAAACAAATCTTCTACATTCCGTCCAATGGAGCGTGTTGTTCGATACATATTAGAAAGTATAGTTTCTTTTATAGAATTCAAGTACACATTGTAAATAGAAATTCCCATAACCACTAACGGTACAATACCAATAAGCACTAAAGTTACAAATAATTTTGTAAACAGACTTAATATACCTGTCCTGCCTTCTCCATCTTTTCATGGCTTCTGTCCCTCTTCAGCTTTTTCCCAGCTCTCTTCCAGAAATTTTGCTGCTGTCTTTACGCTCATAGTTTTTGCTGCTACAGAATCCAGAATAGCTTCCATATCTTCACAAAAGCCTTCTGGCGTTTCTGTATTACCTAAAAATGCTGTGTTTCTGGAAGCATAACGATAATCTGTGAGAACCCCTTGCTGTACCATAGGCGCAGCATAAAGTACTGCTCCCTTTGTCACAGGTATTGCATACATAGCCTGTAAAACTTTTCTGTAATGTTCTCTGTCATAACAAAAGTTAAAAAAGGTTTCTGCCGCCTTCTTCTTTTCTTCCTGTTCCATACATGCTTCAGATACGGCCCATTGTGCCCCTGCTTTTTCTATCACTACATTCTCTCCCTGCGCATCAGGCATGTAAAACCACCCTAATCTTATCTGAACGGTATCATTTTTTATTTCTTTTCCCAAAGGTGTTTTATCAGAATCCACAGCTCTGGGATAAGCTTCCAGAATTTTTGCAAGCATAGCAGGTGTTCCATAATACATGGCAACCTCTTGATTTATCATTCGACTGATAATCTCGTTATCTCCCATATGAATAGAATCCTCCAGCACAAAATCTCCAGTCATAAGATTCTGAAATTCTAAAAGAGCATGCTCCATATCCGGGTCTTTAAAAGACACTTCTCCTTTATATCGTTTCTCCTGCCAGTTGGAATTCTGTTTTTGTACCTGTGTAAGGAAAAAATAGTTTATCCAGCCATTTTCCACAGAATTCTCATTTCCCCCTATCGCCAACGGTGCAATCTGATTTGCCTTCAAAATCTCGCAGATTTTCAAAAACTCTTCATAAGTTTCCGGGACTTCCAAGCCATACCTTTTAAAAATCACCTGGTTATACACAATTCCATAACATGTACTGTAATAAGGCAATGCATATATTTTTCCATGAATGATTACCGGATTTTCCACCAGTTCCCCAAAACGCTCATCTATCTCTCCTAATTTTCCCGCCTCTGCAAACATATAGGGATTATCGATTTCAAAAATGTCCGGAAATTCTTCTGTTGCTTCTTTTGCCTTTAATTCTTCTGTATATCTGTCCGTAGAAGAGTATTCCATCTGCAAAGTAATATTAGGATATAAACTCATAAAATTCTCACCCAACTCTTCAATTGCTGCTATCCAGTTGGTATTTTCTCCTGAATAAAAAAGTTTCAGTTCCACAGGCTTCTCTGTTTCTTTTTCTTCTTTTATCAGCTTTCCTCTCTCTGTTTCTTTCAGAGTACAGGACGTAAATAAAAAAATACTGCTCAGAAAAAGAACCGCTATTCTTCTTTTCATTCCTTTTCTCCTCCTGTAAATAATAGAAAATCCCAGCAGTTGCTGGGACTCTTTAAAAATCAAATTCTTCTGTATAATTCCATTTTTTATTGACGCATCTGGAATCACCTTTTCCTGTTTACCTTGCCGTCCATGGCCCATATGTACTGCACCTTATCCGGATATCCCTGCAAAGTTTATCTTTCCGGGACTTTCTGTCATTATCTGTATCTATAGTATATTGTACAAAAAATTATACGTCAATACAATTCCCTCCTTCCCGCACCTTCCCACGCACCCCTGCATATACTGAACAGAGAGTACGGATACTGTATTTTATGAGGTGAAACATGGCATATAAGGTAATGATTGATGCTGGTCACGGGGGTGCCGATTTTGGCGCCACTTATAACGGCAGACAGGAAAAAAATGACAATCTCCGTCTAGCTCTTGCGGTAGGAGAAATTCTTTCAGAAAATGGAATTGATGTAGAGTACACACGAACCACAGATATTTATCAGACTCCCTTTGAAAAGGCAACCTTAGGCAACCAGTCCGGCGCTGATTTTTTCATTTCTTTTCACAGAAATTCCAGTCCGGAGCCAAATCAGTACAGCGGTGTGGAAACTCTGGTCTATGATAAGTCCGGCGAAAAACTGGATATGGCAGAAAATATCAATGGTGCTTTAGGAGAACTGGGTTTTCAGGAAATCGGTGTCACTGCCCGCCCCGGTCTGGTGGTGCTTCGCCGCACCAAAATGCCTGCTGTATTAATTGAAACAGGCTTTCTGAACACAGACCAGGATAACGCCCTCTTTGACAGCCAGTTCGATGAAATCGCTCAGTCTATTGCCTCAGCAATTCTGGGAACTTTAGATGAACAAACAGTAGAAACGCCCTCTGCTGAAAATCCTGTCTATTATCGGGTTCAGACAGGCGCATTCAAAAATCGTGCAAATGCGGAAAATATGCTGTATGAACTCCAGGACAAAGGCTTTCCTGCCTTCCTTCTCTACCAGGACGGCGTATATAAAGTACAGGTTGGCGCATTCCGCAATCTCTCCAATGCAGTAAAAATGGAAAATACCCTGCGCCGCGCCGGATACAGCACCTGGATTGATGCTTCTCCAGCTTCCTATTAAAGTCAGAAAAACATTTCTGCAATGCATCTTTTCAGATGAAAATACAAATAAAAGCCGCAAAGCATTGCCCGGAGTTTCCTTCTGACTAATGTTTTGCGGCGCTGTCTTGCCTGTGCCCTTCCTCTAAAAGAGCAGCAAAATCTATAAATTTATCCCCCAGTTCTTCATAATTTTCAAAATCAAATACTTATCTTCCGCTCTTTTACATAGAATCTGCTCTGTCCTGTATATTTTTATTGAAATTAATAACCTCATGGTCATACTCAGAATCCATATAAATAGATTTTATTAAAAAGTCCGCGGTTGCCCGGTTCACTGCCATGGGAATATCATATACCTGTGCAATACGCATAAGTGCCTTTACGTCCGGGTCATGGGGCTGTGCGGTCAACGGGTCTGAAAAGAATACAACAAAATCAATCACACCCTCTACAATTTTTGCACCAATCTGCTGGTCACCGCCCAGCGGACCGCTGTTATATCCCTTAATGCAAAGTCCCGCCTTGTCTGCAATCAGTCTTGACGTAGTGCCTGTACCGTAAAGATTATGCTGCTTCAAGATATCATAATTATCTTTGCACCACTGAATCAGTTTCGGCTTCTCATTATCATGTGCAATCAGGGCAATATTTTTCTTTTTTCCAATGGTAAATGTTACATATTCGTTCTTCATGTTCCAGCCTGCCTTTCCCAATGAAACTTGTCTTCTGCTAAAAACTCTTGAATTTTCAGTTGTTCTGCTTTCTATGATATCATTTTCCCTTTCCCACAGCAAGTAAATTTCCGCTTTATTTTTACTCTTGTCCTTCTTTCATGAAACTGATACAATAAAATAAAAACAAAACAACCAATGACAAAAAGCAGGTACACAAAAACATGTATTACTTTATTATAAATCCCCACTCCCGTTCTGGTCACGGGCTTTCTGTA
The DNA here is from genome assembly GCF_003287895.1 of Blautia argi. Taxonomy (NCBI): domain Bacteria; kingdom Bacillati; phylum Bacillota; class Clostridia; order Lachnospirales; family Lachnospiraceae; genus Blautia; species Blautia argi. The sequence continues at coordinate 2,327,269 of NZ_CP030280.1, forward strand.
TGGCAAAAGGCCGACGCTATATTAAAAGAAAAAGGAATGGAATACAAAACTTATTTTACAGAATATACCGGACATGCAATCCAGCTTGCAGCTCACATTGCAGAGGAAACTGCTGCGTTTCACATGAACTGCACTCTTGCTGTTGTAGGCGGAGATGGCACTTTAAATGAGGTCATAAACGGGCTGATGAAGCAGGATTTTTCTCACATAACCCTGGGATACATTCCCACTGGATCGGGAAATGATTTTGCAAGAGGACTGGAACTTTCTACGGAGATTTCTGATTGTGTCAATGCTATTCTTTCTCCGAAATCCTGTGCTTTTACAGACATCGGAATGGCCGTTTCCAAGGAAACAACACGTTACTTTCTGGTCAGCAGCGGCATTGGATACGATGCAGATATCTGTCGCAATGTGATGTTTTCCCCTTTAAAAAAGCTTATGAACAGGCTGCATCTTGGAAAGCTTACCTATGTTCTGATTGCCTTAAAGCTTCTGATTCAGTACCGTCCCTGCCCGGTTTCCATACGCTTAAACCGGGAACAGATACTGCACTTTTCCCGTTTTTTCTTCATCACGGGCATGAATATGAAATACGAGGGAGGCGGCGTAAAATTCTGTCCTGATGCTGTTTTTGACGATCAAAAGCTGGATATCTGCCTGGTGGGAAAGGTCAAAAAACTGAAAATCCTCGCACTTTTCCCCACTGCCTTTTTTGGTAAGCATACACACTTTTCGGGAGTGGAAGCCTATCAATGCAAAAGTCTGGAAATCCACAGCAAAAGACCTCTTCCGGTTCACTGTGACGGGGAATCCATGGGAGAAACAGACCGTCTGCTGTTGTGTGATTCCGGCAAACAGATAAATGTTATTCTTCGATAATAAGGAGGGATATCTATGAAAACACTGTTACTGACTGTATGTATTCTGGCCTTTCTTTTCTGCCTTTATTTTTACTGCATTATGCCCCGCTTTTCCAGAAAAAGGGAAGCACAGAGATTTCTTCACCACCTGTTTGCACACCGGGGACTTTTTACCCCGGATCAGTCCATACCGGAAAATTCCATGCCGGCTTTTGCCAATGCAGTCCGTCACGGATACGGGATTGAGCTGGATATCCAGCTTACTAAGGACAAACAGGTTGTGGTTTTTCATGACCATACCCTTACTCGTATGTGCGGCATTGACCTTCCGGTCTGCGAACTGACCTATGAAGAGCTGCAGAGCTTTTCCCTGATGCAGACGCAGGAAAAAATCCCTCTGTTTGCAGATGTTTTAAAGCTGGTAAACGGAAAGGTTCCTCTGCTGATAGAGATAAAGCTTCCTACAATACGCACAGAAACCTGTGTGCTTACAGACGCACTCCTGCAGAAATATCAGGGAGATTACTGCATTGAATCCTTTAATCCCCTTGCCCTTGGCTGGTACAAAAAACATAGAAAAGACGTTATCCGGGGACAGCTTTCCGCAAATCTGACGCACCCTGTAGCAGAAGGAGGCTATATCCTTTCCTTCCTGGTAAAATATCTGCTTTTAAACTTTATCGGAAGACCGGATTTTATTGCCTACTGTTACAAGGATACCCAAAATGTCAGCTTCCTTGTGAACAAATGCCTCTGTCATACCCCTACCTTTGCCTGGACAGTTCGCTCTGAACAGGTACTGGAGGCTTCTCTGCCAAAGTTTGATTCCATTATTTTCGACAGTTTTGTACCAACAAATGAATATAGTATGTAATATTTATAAAACAACTATAAACTGCATTGTTATCAGATTTGCTCTGTGCTATAATTACTCAACAAAATGAAACCCGGTATCCCAATACTGGAGGAAAGGTGTGAAACTGTGAAATTCCTGAAAAAATATCAGCATACCTGGATTATTCCCATATACGGAATTCTGTATATGCTTGCGTTCCGGTATGTGGAACAACGTAAAGTGCCTGTTACCATTATCCATATGAAAATAGATGATTACATTCCTTTTTGTGAATACTTTGTCATTCCCTATTTTTTATGGTTTGCCTATATTGCCGTGACGGTATTTTACTTTTCTTTTATCAACAAAAATAAAAAAGAATACTGGCAGCTTATCCTTACACTGGGTATTGGTATGACACTTTTCATTCTGATTTCCCTTGTATTTCCAAATGGCCAGGATTTGCGTCCTGCCACACTTACAGGGGACGGCATCTGTATCCAAATGGTACGGCATCTGTATCAGTTGGACACTCCAACCAATATCCTTCCAAGTATCCATGTGTTCAACACTGTGGCCTGCTGCGTGGCAATTTTCCGACATCAGGCATTTCGCAGACACAAGCTGCTGCTGACTGGCACAGGAGTTTTAAGTCTTCTGATTGTACTGGCTACTGTATTTTTAAAACAGCACACAGTAATCGACGTCATTGCCGCCATTGCTCTGTATCTCTGTTGCTTCCAGCTTATTTACAGACCGAAAGCCGTACATGCCAAGCAGCCCGTAAGAGCCTAAGGTTCCCTTGCCTGACAGCGAAAGATTAGATAAAAAATCATCTCAATACCTCAAAAGGGTTGTAATAGGAAACAAGCATAATCCATGTTTCCTATTACAACCCTTTTCTTGTTCTTTAATTAAATCCGTAAAATTTTTGTACTACCTTATAGATTGAAACAGACAAATCTCTTCCGCATTTTCCCGGGAGATTCACTCCTCTTCCCAAAATACTCAGATACAGCTTGCGGTAAATACCCAGATCTGCATTTTTCAGATAGCGCCACAGTTCTTTCTTTTTCGCCAGGTTTTCCTCTGTCCCTGAACGAATCAGCATAATCGAAGAAACCGCCATAATAATATCCAGATACCGGAGCATATAATTTCTCAGGTTTTTATTCAGATTTTTTACCCCTGCAATAGTATCAATCATCAGTTTATTGACTCTTATCTGCTGGTCAATGCGGCGTATCATCACCTCTTCATTTACAGACTGGTCATCTCTTCCGATAAAGTAACGGTAAAAATTCACGTCCATATAATACATGGTCTGTACATGAGGAAGGGGCTGGTAAACAAAAAGGTTATCCACATAAAAAGTATGCTTTGGCAGTACAAGACCGCAGTCCCGCAGAAGTCCTGTTCTGTAAATAACAGAGTGCATCAGAATGTATTTTCCCAAAGGCATTCTGCCCATTTCCTTCCAGGTAAAAATCTCATTCTGTGGCATGTAATTCTTGTAGCGCATCACTTTTTTCCGTTTTGCCCCCTGTTTTTCATAGACAAAATTGCTTATCATCATATCCAGAGTCTGAGGACCTCCGGTAATTTCCAAAAGCTTGTCCAAAATTGCGTGATACGCTTCTTTATTCACCCAGTCATCGCTGTCTACCACCTTAAAATACAGTCCTGTAGCATTTTTAAGCCCTGTATTTACCGCCTCTCCATGGCCGCCGTTTTCCTGATGAATGGCTTTTACAATTCCCGGATATTTTGCAGCATACTCATCTGCTATTTTAGCAGTATCGTCCCTGGAACCATCGTCTACAATCAAAATTTCTACCAGATTTCCTCCTTCCAGAAGGGAATCCACACAGTTTTTCATATAGTTCTGTGAATTATAGCACGGAACTGTAATTGATAATAATTTCACCTAAAAGTCCTCCTCGATAAACTTTCTGTATGCTGAAAACGCAGAGGGAATCGGATATTTTCCCCTTGATTCTTTCCTGTCCACAAAGATAAGACTGCCCACTTTCTTTTCCTCTGTAGCTGCTACTTTAATAAAATATCCCTTCATTCTCCACTCTACATGGGAAAAAATATGCTTTGCTTCTCCTGCTTCCCGAATGTGCAGAGGGAGCAGATGTAAATCCTTTACATAAGAAAGAATCTCTTCCTCGCTTAGATATCCTTCTCTGTTTGGAAGCTCATAAAGACCTGCCAAAAGTCCTTTTGGGGGACGCCTGGAAATTGCGAATTCCTGTCCGTTTTGAATCACAAGAACGGTTCTCTCTTCTATTTTCCGCTGCTTTTTGGGCGTCTTTTTCGGGTACTCCAGCACTGTTTTATGGGCATGTGCCTGACACATCTGCGCTACTGGACATTGCTCGCATTTTGCCATTCCATTTGGTACACAGACCGTAGCCCCCAGCTCCATTAAACTCTGATTAAAATCCCCGGGACAGTCTTCCAGCATAATTTCCTGCAGAGCAGTTTCTACCTTTTTCTTTGTAGACTGCTTCAAAATATCCTCCGGATTCTCGGTAATTCTGGTAATCACCCGAAGCACATTTCCGTCCACAGCAGGTCTTGGGATTCCGTACGCAATGGACGATACTGCCCCTGCCGTATAGCTGCCGATTCCCGGCAAAGCAAGAATCTTCTCATAGTCTGCAGGCATAACTCCCCCATACTTTTCCACAATTTCAATGGCTGCCTTCTGCATATTTCTCACCCGGTTATAATAACCCAGTCCTTCCCAGAGCTTTAAAAGCTGTTCCTCCGGACACTGTGCCAAATCCTTTACCTCTGGAAGTGCCTGCAGAAAGCGGGTGTAGTATTCCTTTACTGCCTCTACCCTTGTCTGCTGCAGCATAATCTCCGACACCCAGACATGATAAGGCGTAGGTTCCTCTCTCCAGGGAAGCTGCCTTTTGTTTTCCCGGTACCATGCAAGCAACGGTTCTCTAATCTGCTCTAACATTCTCTCTCCTGTTCTTTGCTTTCTCTTTTTCCATTAAGATACACCCTAACAGGTTTTGACAGATTTATCAAGTCTTTTCTTACATCGCAGGCATAGGCAAGAATATGAACCCCCGCCTTTTGGGCTTCTCTCAAGGCTTCCCCAAACTCCGGGTGGGTTGCCTCATTCGGTTCAAAATACCGAACATCCTCCATCTGTATCACAAACATAATATATGCCTGGTATCCGTCCTCTATACACCTGCACAATTCCTTCACATGCTTGACACCTCTTTGCGTAGGCGCGTCAGGAAATCGTACCACGCCGTCTTCCTCCAGCGTCACGCCCTTTATCTCCATAAAACACTTCTTATCCGGTGTTTCTATATACAAATCAAACCGGGAATTTCCATAGGTGACTTCTCTTTTTACTACAGCTCCCTCTCCGAAAAGATTCCCTTTTAAAAGCCATTCCTCTACCACCTTGTTAGGTATCTGGGAATCCATATTAATCAATCTGTTGCCCTTTTTTACTGCAATTAAATCATACTGCGTCTTTCTGTTTGGATTACTGCTTTTTTCCAAAAAAACAGGGGTGCCGGGAACTAATAATTCCCGACACCGCCCTGTATTTTTCACATGACAGACCTCCACCCTTTTATCAATTTCCACATGGGCGATAAAACGGTTTGGACGCTTCAGAAAGATGCCTTCTGTGATATTTTCGTATCTCATATCCTTCTCCTGTTATTTGTCTTCTGTCAGCCCTTCGTATATTTCTTTTACACTCTCAAAAATATAATCCGGTTTTACCTCGCTCTCCCGTATATCACCAAGAGAAGCCTCTCCGGACAACACGCAAATCGTATCCACGCCTGCCCGCTCTCCGGTTTTAATATCTGTGTACAGGCGGTCGCCTATAATCACTGTTTCCGCCTTTGTTTTATTTAATTTTTTCAATACACAGTCTACCATAATCGGCTCTGGTTTGCCAATAAAAAATGGTTCTTTTCCCGTAGCATTTTTCAACATAATACTCATAGAGCCGCAATCCGGGATATAGCCAAAACTTACGGGACACACCAAATCCGGGTTGGTTGCCAGATAGACAACATCCCTTCCAAGCATGATGCAGGTATTGCGTATTTTTTCTGACGTATTCTCTGTATCAAAACCCAGAAGCACCACAGAAGCCTCCTCATCAACCTCTGTGACCACAGAAATTCCGGCGCAACGCAGCTCTTCTACTAAAGAGCGGGTTCCCATACAGTACACCTTCTGTCCAGGATAATTTTCCTGCAGATACATGGCGGTTGCCTGGCTGGATGTATAGAAATTCTCACAGGAGGCCTGAATCCCCATGTTTCTTACCTTTTCTATATAATCTTCTACGGATTTTGAGGAATTATTGGTAATAAAGACATACTGTCCGCCTCTGTCTTCAATCTCCTTCAACAGTTCCAGTGTCCCCTCAAAAATTTCATTTTCGTTGTAAATCGTGCCGTCCATATCCAGCAGATACAATGTTTTTTCTTTCAAACTGTCCGCATTTTTTCCTGTATAATCAATCATGTTTCTCCCTTTCCAAAGCCTGCACTGCCGTTCTTCTATTGCTTTCACTTTCTATTGCTTTCAGATACTTTTTTTGCTACATTTCTGGTAGCTACAATATCCGTTCCCGTAGAGCATACGTCCTTTAAAATCACATCGCCAATGCAAACAGGCGCTTTTACAGACACCTGTTTCAAAGCAGCCATACAGTCTTTTATTTTTCCTTTTGGAATGTCAGAGGCCGTTTTAACAGAAACCACAGGAGCTGTCCCCCCTGCTACTTTTACGCTGGTTGTCACAATGCGCGTAGGATTTGTCACCTCTTTTTCCCCATAGCTCTTCCCTCTGGGACAAGTATTCCCCTCTACTTTCAGAACCTGCCCCTGCTCCATTGTAACGGTCAGAGCACAGCCTAAAGGACAGTTGATACAAATAAATTCTCTTCTCTCCATGCTTACGCCTCCTCCAACTTCATAATAATTTTATCTAATCCGGGGATTGCTGTCAAATCTGATTTTTTCAAGATCACCTGTTCCATTTCTCCAGGCGCCAGCTTCTTTTTCTTTTTGTGGACAATTCTCTTGTCCTGGCAGTATACACTGACATATTTATCCCTGTACACAGCTCCTACCCGAAAACGCAGCGTCAAATTGTCCTCCATATGCTCCGGACGAATTACCTGAGGTACACTGTAACGAATACCATTTTCTGTTTCTACTGTAATTTCCTGTTCTTCCTTTTGCTCTTTTTCTTTCTCTTCCCAGTCCAGAATATATTCTGCTGCATGACTTCCTGCCCGTCCGGCTTCCTCGGATACATAGTCTACCAAATCGTGCACATGCAGCACATTTCCACAGGCAAATACACCTTCTGCACTGGTTTCCAGGCTTTCATTTACCACTGCACCTGAGGTAATCCGTGACATTTTTATTCCCATTTTATCAGACAGTTCATTCTCCGGAATTAGTCCGCAGGAGAGCAGAAGTGTATCACAGGAATAAAATTCTTCTGTTCCCTTTATAGGCTTTCTGTTCTCATCTACCTGCGCCAGTGTTACGCCTGTAACCCGATCTTTTCCCTGAATATCCACAACTGTATGACTTAGTTTCAGAGGAATATCAAAGTCCTCCAGACACTGCACAATATTTCTCTGAAGCCCTCCGGAATATGGCATCAGTTCTGCAACCACTTTTACCTTTGCCCCTTCCAGTGTCATTCTTCTTGCCATAATCAGCCCAATATCACCGGAACCCAGAATCACAACCTCTCTGCCCGGCATATAGCCCTCCATATTCACCAGCCTCTGTGCTGTTCCCGCTGTGTAAATGCCTGCCGGACGATACCCCGGAATATTTAAAGCTCCTCTTGGACGTTCCCTACACCCCATTGCCAAAATCACAGCTTTTGTTTTTAATACCAGAAGACCGTCCTCACGGTTCATGGCTGTCACGGTTTTCTCTCTGCCATTTTTTGTAATATCCAATACCATGGTATTGAGCTTATAAGGGATAGAAAGTTCCTTTGCCTGATTAATAAACCGCTGGGCATACTCCGGACCTGTAAGTTCTTCTTGAAAAGTATGGAGTCCAAAACCATTGTGAATACACTGGTTCAAAATACCGCCCAGTTCCTTATCTCTTTCCAAGATCAGCAGGTTGTCAATCCCCTTTTCCTTCGCAGAAATCGCTGCTGCAAGCCCTGCCGGACCGCCTCCTATAATAATCAAATCATATCTGTTCATAAGTCCTCTTCTCCTTTATCTAAACCTGCTAAAAGTCTTGATGATCCCCCTGCTTTTGTAATCTCAAGAGGCGACTTTCTCAGCTCTCTTTCCAAAATTTCCATGGTTTTCGGAGCACAGAAACCTGACTGGCATCTGCCCATACCGGCTCTTGTCCTCCGCTTGATGCCGTCCAGGGAACGAGCGCCCAGGGGTCTGTGTATGGCATTTACAATCTCTCCCTCTGTAACAGTTTCACACCTGCATATCACATTTCCATATGCGGGATTTTCTGCAATCAAACGGCGAAGTTCCTCTGGTGAAGACTCTGCAATACAGGGAATATCCTTTCTGGTAGAAATAAAATTTTCTTTTTTCTCTGCATGCAACTTTTCTGCAATGGCATGTGCAAGATAAAGTCCAATGGCCGGCGCACTGGAAAGCCCCGGGGATTCAATCCCTGCTGCGTTAAAAAAGCCCTTTGCATCTTCTGCCTCTCCAAGCACAAAATCTCCGCCTCTTTCTGTGGCGCGCAAGCCTGCAAAGGAAGTAATGGTTAGAAAAAGAGGCACCTCTTCTGCACTCTTTTTGGCCTGGCTGGACAATTTATCCAGGCCGAAAGCCGTTGTCTGCACTCCTTCTTTATCCTCAATATCCTCTGCCGTAGGCCCTGCCAGCAGATTGCCGTGTACGGTGGGAGTAATGAGAACCCCCTTTCCCATAGCTGTTGGAAGCTGGAAAACCGTATGCTCTACAAAGCCTCCTGCTTTTTTATCCATAAGGCGATATTCGCCTCTTCTGGGAGTAATAGACAACTTTCTTTCACTTACCATGTTGTTAAATACATCTGCATAAACACCTGCCGCATTGACAATGCAGCGTGTTTCATACCTGCCGTTATTGGTGGTAATACCATATCCCTTTTCCGTCTTTTCTATGTTTTCTACACAGGTGTCAAAAGCAAATTCCACTCCGTTTACATTTGCATTTTCTGCCAGAGCTATGGTCATTTTAAAAGGACAGACAATCCCTCCTGTGGGAGCATACAACATAGCTTTTACCTCTTTTGAAAGGTTTGGCTCCATTTCCCAAATCCGTTGTCCGGTAATAATTTCCAGTCCTTCTACACCGTTTTTTTCTCCTCTTTCCTTCAATTCATACAGATTTGGAAGGTCTTGCTCCTCAAAACAAAGTACCAGAGAGCCATTCTGCTTATATGGGAAGTCCAGTTCCTTTGAAAGCTGACGGATTTTCCGATTGCCCTCCACATTCATGCGAGCCTTCCAGGAACCCGGGGCTGCGTCAAAACCTGCATGAACAATGGCGCTGTTCGCCTTTGAGGTTCCACAGCACACATCTTCCTCCCTCTCCAATACCATGGTTTTCAACTGGTATGCAGACAATTCTCTTGCCACTGCACACCCTGTCACACCTGCACCGATTACTACTACATCATACATATGAATCTCCTCCTGTGAAATAAAAAAAGATACAGCAAACACTTATGGAAAACTCCATAAGATATCCGCTCTATCTCAACTCTCCAGCGTAATTTTTCAATTTTATTCTTCTCTTTACATAAACCAGACGTCCTGTCTGGTGGTTGATATGGATACTGCACCGGCATCTAAAGCTGCCATAATATCCTCCTTATCTGCAATCAAACCGCCTGCGATAACCGGCACTCTGCTCTCTTTGCAGATTCTTTTGATAATCTTCGGCATAACGCCGGGAAGCACCTCAATCATATCCGGGTGAACACTGTCTGTCTGCCTGCGAATGCTATCAAACGCAATGGAATCAATGACAAAGAATCGCATAATGGCAAACAGTCCTTCCTCCTTTGCCTCCCGAATCACATTGGGCTTTGTGGAAATAATCCCGTCTGCATGAGTGACGGATTTAATATAGGTCACTGCAATTTCCCTGCTGCTTAGTCCTGCAATCAGATCCAGATGAACAATCACTGTTTTTCCTGCTGCCTTCAGTCTTGCTACAATATCACCGATGCTGCAAATATCTCCATACAAAACAAAGACAATTTGAATATCGGAATGCTGGCAGCGTTTCAGCCCTTCCTCATCTTTAATTGCGGCAATGACCGGGCAGTCCTCAAACTCTTCCATTCTTTCTCGCTTCATTGTTCTTTCTGATGCCCTCTTTTCTCCCTTATGTACAAAAGACAAGAGAATAAGACCGCCTGTGCAGCCCTAACTCTTGTCACTCTCTCTTTGTTTATTATACTACAGCTCCTATCCTCTTGCAAGAAATTTTTATCGGTAAAAGCACACAATGGGACATCCCACCTCAATGTTTTCATAAAAATTTCCTGCAAAGGAAACAGGCAGATTAATGCAACCATGAGAGCCGCCATAAAGATAAATATTCCCGCCAAAGTTCCAACGCCAGTTAGCGTCATGCAGCCCGATTCCTCCGTTAAAAGGAAGCCAGTAAGATACCGGAGATTCATAATCATAGCTTCCGTCTTCATTGGGTGCAGGGCGCAGAACCTGATTCCTCTGCTTTGCCTTCAGGGTATAAGTCCCACCTGGCGTCTGCCTGCTATAATCGTAATAGGTACCGGACACAAAATCACTATCCATAAGGAGCATACCGTCCTTATAGTACCATAAATGCTGTGCAGTCAGGTCGATTTCCACATAAGTACCGCCTAAATCATTTGCCCCGTATACAGCGCCCCGGCGAGCATATACCGGTTCTCTTTCTACCTTTGCATGCGCCTGAATATCCGCCAGAAGCTGCTGCCTCTCTGCTTGTGCATCAATACGAAAACCATAAGTTCCCCCTTCTACGGAAACAGGCTGCCCGGTACTTGTACTGGTAATGGTTCTGGGTTTTCCAACTGTATTGTACTTCTCTCCCAACATATTTACATATTCCCTGATATGCTCCTGCAGCACTCCAGAATTCTCCAGATAATTACCATTTTCATCATAGGTTAGCCAATCCTTTACTGTCATGCCGTCCAGCACTTCCCTCTTTTCTCCAAAGGTATAGGTGACTGTCACGGCAGCACAGCCATTCCACACCTCCTGCTGTTTTTTCAGGGCTTCATCGTTCCTTGTTACAGCCGGAGCTTTGTATACTCCTGCCTCCTCTGCCGAAAATCTTCCCTGACTTTTCTGTACTGCTTCTTTTACCTTTTCCTGCAATTTCTCCTGCTCAATAGTGGTTCCCGGCTCTTCCTTTTTTATTACAAACTGATTGTTCTCAAAGGCTATATACGCGTCCTTGGGCGGCTTTATATTAGCTTCCTGTACACAATCTAAATTCTGCAGTTTTTCTTTCAAAAGCCCTTCGTCAAACAGAATATTTTCTTCTATTTCATGATTAGTTCTCTGAAAAAATCCCTTTATCCATGCCATTGGATTTTGCTGCTCCAGCGCCTGCTCTGCTCCCTTATGGGGAACATAACGATAACCGATTTCCGTTCCCGAAATTCTCTCCTTTTTGCCTTCCCGCAGACAAATTTCCAGGGTATAATCCTCTATTTTTTCTTTTAATTTTTGCTCTGCCTCTTCTGTTGTCAGATTCCGGCAGTCCAGACCATTTATCCTTGTCCCATAGAAGAAGTGATTTCTGTAATAAAAGGCTCCAGCTCCATAGGCAATTCCTGCCAGAAGAAGGGCAATTCCTCCACCCAATACCGCTTTTTTCCAGAAATCTGTGGTTCCTTCCTTTTTTTTCATTCCTGTTACTCCATTCTTGTTTCCTTGTTTCTGCCCTGACCAACTCTTAGTCTATGTACTCCTTTTGTTTTTTATGAAAAATTCTCATAATAGGCGTAATTTTTTATACCTTTCCTTCGGATATATAGATGAAGAGAAGATTTTATCTTCCCTTTACCCTTTAATGTGGACCAGGACCGTGACACCCTGGTCCTTTTTTACTATATAGTAAAAACCACTGTGCCAGAACATAAGATACGTCCATTTTCCATAATTTTACAAAAAATGTCAAGGTTCCGGAGTAAAAAAGTAAGGCTTTCCCAGCCTTTTGCTGTGAAGCCTTACTTTTCTATAATAGTTCTTTTTCTCTTTTTATTTCTTTATCTTTTTGTCCTCCGTTTTACAATTACAAGTAAAACAACTGTGCCAAGGGAAAGAAGAACCGCTGCTGCTGCCTGACCCAGAGGAAAGGTATCCCCGGTCTTTGCTGCAGAAGAGGATTTTGATAGATTGGATACGCCGGAAGGCTTCTTTCCGCTTCCGTTATCTTTTCCGGAAGAAGTTCCCGTACCGCCTCCTGTACTCTTTTTCTTCAATTCCTTCATTGCCTTTTCCAGTGCCTGGGCTTTCTTATCCACATCGCTCTGGGAAGCGCCTTCTGCCTTTACAATCGCTTTTGCCTCTTCCAACGCCTGAGCAAAGACCTTCCAGGAATCTGTTGTGTAGTCTTTTTCTTTCAGCTTCTCTGCCTTTGAAATCAACTCCTGAAGTTTTTCCAGATTTAACTCTCCTTCCGTTTCACCCGGAATTTTAACAAGCTGTTCCTTCGCTGCTCTAAGGTCTGCTTCTGCCTTATCTACTGTTTCCTGCTGAGCATGCTCATCTGCCAGGACTTTCTGTGCTTCTACCAACGCATTTTGGAAGATTGTCCAGCTTTCTTCCGTGTAATCTCCGCGGCTTAAGAGATCTGCTTCTTTCACCAACTTTTCCAAAGCCGTTTTATCTGCCTGCTGGTTTGTATCCTCATTCTGACCCTGGTCGTCTTTTAATACCAGATTTTCCATTGCCGCATTTAAAAGAGCCGTTGCCTCATCAACCTGTGTCTGTGTGCTTTTTTTATCCTTCAGCACTGCTTCTGCCTGTTTCAGCACCCTTTCAAATGCCTTCCAGCTCTCATTTGTATAATCTTCTTTTTTCTTTTTAGAAGCCTCTTTTACCGCCTGCTCCAGGGCATCTTTTTTCGCCTCTGTGGGTTCTTTCTTTTCCAGAGCCATCATTGCTTCTGTCAATGCTTTTTCCAATTCTTCTGCTTCAGCCTGCACAAGTTCCGGATTTTCCAGACCTGCCTTCGCCTTTTCTAAAGCAGCTTCAAAGACCTTCCAGGTTTCTTCCGTATAATCCTTCTTCTTTTTCTCATCTGCACGGGCAATTAAAGCCTCCAATTCTGTGCAATCCGCTCTTTCCACAAGCGCTTCCAGTGCGGCGTCCAAATCTGCCTTTGCCTGATTGACTACGTCCTGTACTGCGTTTTCATCTACATAAACCTGATTTGCATATACAAGGGCTTCTTTTTAATACTGTCCAGGTAGATGGCGTGTAAGCATGCTCCTCTTTTCCAGTGGCCTCATCAATCGATGCCTTTAATCCGTCCTTGATTACCGGTTTTTGTTCTTCCGCATATTTACCGGTAACTTTCCATTCAATCACGCCCGTTCCTCTGGACGCATCATCTGGTAAGTCAGGATTCTGCTGCGGTTTCATTGTCAGGCGAAGTCCCGTGGTTCTGATTCCGTTAAGTTCTGTCACATTATACTTATCTGCCTCACAGGTCATATTTGCTTCTGTCGGAACCCATACTCCGTTTTCGTCCAGATATTCCAAACCGGCTGATTCCGGAAGGAAATTGCCCACTTCGTTTTGGAAATAATAAATCTCTACATTCTGCACTTCTATTGGTTTCTCCCAGATATAAGATACCCAGCCGTCCAAAATGTTCTTTTCTTTCATCGTAACGATTCAGCCAGTTATGCCATACTCCATTTGCAGTATCTGCAGAATTTGTCGGTTCCTGATTATCATTTAAAGCAGCCAGACCGCCAAGGTCATCTGGTCTTCCCTCTTGTCCGTCATAATTACAAAGTCCGTCTGCTATTGCGTCCACTGCAAGATTTCTGCTGTCCGGATTTTCAGAAGATTCCTCAAGACTTTCCATTGCCTGCCGCAAATCCGCTTCTGCTTTTTCTACCTCTTCCCAAGTAGCATCAGGCTTGTCCAGAATCTGTTTTGCCTTCTTCAGTTCTGCTGCAAAAACTTCCCAGCTTTCCGCTGTATAGTCCTCTTTTTGCAGGGTTTCTGCCTCTGCGACAGTTGCCTGTAGTTTGGTTTTATCTGTTTTTTCAGAAGGAACCAGATTGTTTTTCGCTTTAGTCAGGGCAGAAAGTGCGATTTCTACCTCTTTTCTGCTTGCCTGATTATCTGCTGCTATGGCTTTTGCTTCTGCCAGCGCTTTTCCAAAGGTTTCCCAGGTTTCCGCTGTATAATCCTCTTTCTGCAGAGCTTCTGCCTCCTTTATAGCAGCCTGTAAGGCTTCTTTATCTGCCTGTGCCGTATTTCCGTACACCTTCCATTCCATCACGCCTACACCATTGCTGTCTGCCGCCTGTTTATTCAAAGTCACACGAATGGCTGTTGTGATAACCTCCTGAAATTCTGTATGGTTAAACTGGTCAATCTCTGTATCGTATGCGCTTGCCTGTGGCACTTCCTTCCAGTTTCCGTCACTGTCTAAATATTCATAGAGATAAGAGGACGGAAGATTAATTCCACCGTTATTGGTCTGTTCTCCGTCATACCAGAAATAAATATCTGCGCCTTTTAATGCAACCTCTGTATTCCAGGTATAAGTAACGGTTTCCTTTTCGCTGATATTTCCCCAGGTTCCATAGCGAGGGTAAAGTTCCTTATCCGGGTTGTAGGAATTCTCCGGAATTTTTCCGTCATTTACCGCGGATAAGCTCTCCCAGCCTGCTACAAAGCTGGTAGAGGGAATTGCACTAAATGCCATGTTTCCGTCTGCGGTAGGCAGATTTGCCATAATCCGTTCCAATTTAGCTGCTGCTGCATCTGCTTCGTCCTGTTTTGCTTCTTTGTTGTCGTATACTGCCTGTGCTTCTTCCACGGCTGCTTTCAGTGTTTCCTCTGCACCTTCCTCAAACAGGCTGGTATCCAGAGCTGCTGCTTTTTCCAAAGCTGCTTTTAAAAGCTGCTTGTCTGCTGCCATTTCATCGGAATATCCGAAAACCTTCCATTCAATAACGCCGCAGCCCAGAGTCTTAGGCGCCATATTCATACGGAAAGAAGTGGTTGTAACCGGTGCAAAAGTCGTCTTATTATACTGGTCAAGCTTAACCCCAAAACCTTCTCCATTTTTCCACATCTTTCCAGTTTCCGTCTTTATCCTTGTATTGAAAATTAACTGATGCAGGGGCGAAATTGCCGTCTGTAAAGTAATATGCCTCTGTTCCGGTAATGGTCACTTCTGAATTCCAGTCATACTGTACCCATGCATCTTCTGACTGATTTCCCTGCCAGTTATGCCATACTCCATGTGTTTTATCTCTGGAACTTTCAGGCTCATAACCATCATTTAAACCTGCCACACCACCTAAATCCTCCGGCGTGTCAATAATCGCTGACGGTGTTGCAATCAGAGCAATATTCTGTTCTTTTCCCTCCACAACAGAAACTTTGGTCTTCACTTCCAGATTCAGCCCTTCAATCTTTCCTGTTGCCTCAAATTCTCCCTTCACTGCATAAGCAGATTTATCAATAGGATTCCAGGTAACCTCTTCATATTTACAAAGTCCATTGGAATATTCCACTTTTGCTGTTTTTGGCATGGAGGGCTCTACTCCTACTGAAGTAATAACCGGAGATATCACAACTTCTGTGACCTCTGCTTCGCCTTCGGTACCATATTCTGTCTTCAACTCTTCCTCTGTCATGGCTCTTGACAGCATTTTAAAGTTATCGTAATTTCCATTCAGCCAGGGACTGCTCTCAGAAGCAGAACGTCCCATAAAGTTTTTCTGTACCTTTCCCAGCTTATCAAAAGAAAATCCTGCATCTGTAATTTCCGCATATTTTTCTCCGTTAATAAAAAGCGCTGCTGTATTGTCTTTTAAGGTAACTTCTACGTTCTGCCAGCTTCCTTCACTTAAAAGCACGCCTGATTTTGCTGACGCAAGTTCTCCTGATTTCAGGTTGCTGACGTTTAAAGAAAGTTCATTCGCCCCTTCAAATGCCACATAAAACAGATTTTCTTCCATATCCCCAAACTCAAACAGTCTGGTTCCGCTTGTCTGTACGCCGTTTAACTTCACATCCATGGAAATCGTTGCTTCTTTGGTATTCTTTGTCAGAGCATTGGACAGCTTTACATATCCGCCCACTTCTCCGTCCATAGCAATTGCCTGTCCACTGTCTTTTCCTTCGGCAGTTTTTACCTGTCCTTTCTGTTCCGCATCAATCCCTGAACCGCTGATGTCTTTGACTGTTCTCTGTGCCTCGTCCATATGTTCTGCTTCAAAGTCATACTGCGCCAACACCTCCGGAAGCTCTGTTTCCCCTTCTACTGTGATTTTGACCGTATCGCTGGCAGACGCGCTCTTTCCTTTTGCAGTCAGCTTTAATACATATTCGCCCGGTGTGCTGAAAGTGATTTTTGTGGAAGTATTCTCTGCATTTGCAAATTCTGCCTTTGCGCCTGCAGGTGTTTCTTCTGCGCTCCACTTTACCTCCGGTGTGGTATGCAGCCATGCTGCATCTCTTGCGCTTCCGTGAAGAACCGTTGTTTCTTCCATAGATACGGTTTTATCTTCTTCTGCATCAACCACTGGTTTGGTATCTTCTAAAAGCTCTCCTGCCTGAATCTGTACATGAACAGTATCCTTTGCAGGCAGCGGCAGGGCAACGGTTGTGGTACCTTCTTTTGCAATAAAACTGCCAACTACCTCTCCGTCTGCCAATACCTGATAATTTCCTGCCGGAATTCCTGTAAGATCCAGGTTTGACTCATGGGCTGCGCCTGTTACATTTGTAATATCCATAGAAATATCGGTTCCGTCTTTAGATACCACTGCATGACGATACTGATCCCGATATAATTCCAGAGAGATTTTTTCATTAATCAGATTCAGTCTGTGATAAACGCCGTCCAAAGGTGTAACTGCATAAGCGTTTCCCTTATCTTCTACATTACAGCCATATCCAAAAAGACCAAATACCGGATCCATTGCCACATCAGAGGAAGCAATTCTCACGGCTCCAAAAAGCGCCAAATCCGCTTCACCGGACATTTGCCTCCAGCCATTATGCAGCTTGCCGCCACCGGTTCCGAGCGCCGTATCATTTCCCATTTCTGCCTGATACGTCCATGCAACAGTTCCGATATTATCCGGGTCTGCATCGATCTGTCCGGAGTTAATCACGGTAAAGTTCGCCAGCTTTCCGGCATAATTAATTCTCTGTGCTTCTCCCAATTCTTCGCTGCTTAATCCATTATCCTGCATGCGAAGCCAGTCATCCATACAGTAACCGGCAAGGGAAGCTGTATACTGAAAATTAAACCAGTTTTCCCCACAGATTGTCGTTGGATTTCCATAGTGATACCAGATGGGCTGTACGCCTCTGCAGGCTCTTGTCTTTTCGTCTACCATGGACATAATCTCTTTGTTTCCGAACATCTTTGCCAGTGTGTAAATAGCTTCCTCGCTGGTGTTATCATAAGGATATTCCGAAACATAGGGATACTTCTCACCGGAGAAATTCGCAAGCTTTTTCTCCATAATCTGCAGCAGATTCTCTGCTTCTTCCTCATATCCCCTCTCCTGAAGGGCTGCTATAATATCCGGAGTGGTGGATTCTCCCATAAGACCAGTTCCCCAGTTATAGCCCACAGAACCTTCGTTGTAAAGCGCGTCCATAATATGATAGCAGCGCAGAAGATAGGTGTCCGGCTCTTCGATATAATCAATCAAATCCGGATACTGCTCTGCAATCTTATACATGGAAAAATAGGTATTATAAATATGTGGATAAGCAAATCCCCTGTAAGTGGGCGTTGTATTTGGTTCCGGCATAAGGAAATCGTGAATCAGGAAATCTTCCTGATGTTCCTGCATGAGGTTCTGCCAGATAGCCACGTCCAGATATTCGTCCAAAGCCTTTACCTGTTCTGCCACCGGATTGTAAGAATTCATCTCTGCCAGATATTCTCCGTGGACATATCCCCAGTCGTCGCCCCAGCCCCAGTATCCGTCAAAAGAACCTCTCTTTTCCTTGGTATCCATAAGCCAGTCATCAAAAACTTTATCCTGAATCTGTCCCGGCGCATCCCACTGTGTCTTGAGCAGAAAATCCGAATGGTCTGAAAGAGCCTCCTCTAAATCAGCCATCATATAAAACTGCAGCATGGTTGTTTTGTCCTGCCCATTCTGCTTATAATTTACAATAATATCATTCTGTCCCAAATCGCCGAAGCCAATATCATAAATATGATACTGTTCCTCGTCAATGATTTTTGTTTCCACAAACTTTGCATAAGTATTCGCTTCTGTTCTCTCACAGGGCAGATTGTTGGAAACCGTATTGGTTCCCTTATGTAAATTGTTGTTGTGAGGACAGCGAAATTCAAAGGAAATATCCTCTGCCGGAATCTTTGTATGAAGATACATTTTTGCCGGCATATCTTTTGCAAAGGTCATACCCGGAACAGCCACTGCATCGAGAATGCCCTCTTGGTACAAAACGGATTTCATATGGTTTTCGTCCTGTACTCCTGTAAATTCAAAGGCATAGGTTTTACTTTCTCCTGCCCCAAGGGTCATACTGCTGCTTTCCATATACCCTTTGTTGCCGGATTTTTCATCTTTGCTGATAGCGTCGGAATGAATATAAAAAACGTTCAGACCGTTCGCCCAGTCCGCCTGGTCCATACACCATTCTTTTTCCTCGGCACGGCGCTGTCCGACCTGCCAATGATCCTGGTATTCAAACCCGGCGCCTGTTTCTGTATCCGGCGTCATAAGCAAAAATCCGCCCTGACCGCTGGGTCTTGTAGCATACACATAAGAAGAGTCCTTTCCTACAAAGCTGTGGTCAACCGTACAGGTTTCATATGCTTCTCCCTGATTGACCCAGATTTCATGGAAGGCCAGAGGAACACCAAAATCACCGAATATCAAATCCGAATCTGTGGTATTCTCCACTGTGATTTCCCAGCGAAGCTGGTCTTCTACCAGAGCATAGGTTTCCACCAGCTTAAAGTCCTTAATTGCCCGTTCCCCTTCTGTTTTTTGTGTTATCATAGGTTACTACAATCTTATTTCCGTCCAGTTCCACACTTCTTCCGGCATCAGAAGAATTGGTAAGGGATTCACTCCAGTTCTCCTCCCCTGCCTTCTTTGTTTTGAACATCAAATCCCCCAACCACTCATGGGCTGCCGTATCCTGTTTCGGATTATCTCTGACATTCATAACATAATTGGTATCATACTGATCCCCTACGATTTTCAGGGACGTAATTTCTCCGTATTTCCCTGTTTCCACATCAAAATATTCATTTCTCAGATGATACCCTGTTTCCGTCTTTTCTGCCACTGTCTTCCCTGCTGCTGCCCAAATTTCCTCAAGGCTGCCCATATACGGGAAAACGCCGCCGGTTGTCAGCACCGCTGTCAGAGCGGTTGCCAGCAAAGACATGGATTTTCGTCTTTTCCCCATAGCTTCTCCTCTCATTAAACGTTTAAGTTATTTATCTGAAAAAAGCCTATATGCAAACACAGGTTTCACATATAGGCTTTTCCAGGTACAAATTTTATTTTTCTCCCCGCCTCAAAATTCGTCTTATTTTCCCAGACGAATCACGTTCCAGGAAGCTCTCTTTAATACGCTTGTTACCACACCGCTGTCCAGTTTGCTTCTGTCATCTGCATTTACAGGATAAACTTTTTCTCCTGCCAAACTGTTGGTTGCTTTCAAATCCTCATTTTCCATAACAATGTGTTCCAGCAGACGATATCCCTCGAAGCTTCTCACATCCGTAGTCAGCTCTACATCTTCTTCCAGATTACGGTTTACTGCAAAAATAGTAACCTCGTCCTTTTCCTCATTGTATACTGCAATAGATTCCACGTCTGTAATTTCATCGTGCTTTGCTGTAGCATGCTTAGTACCGGAAATTACCGGCTGCAATGCAATTCCTCTTCCGTATCTGGAAGCATGCATAAATGGATAGAAAATGGTCTGTTTCCATGCTCCGCCTGCTACATCTGTCATAATCGGCGCAATAACATTGACAAGCTGTGCCAAACATGCCATTTTTACACGGTCTGCATGCTTCATCAATGTAATTAACATCAGACCAACCAGCAGTGCATCTTCAAAATTGTAGATATCCTCCAACATTGGCGGCGCTACCTGCCATGGATGATTTTCTGTAATATCATCATCTGCTGCATTGGAATGGAACCATACATTCCATTCATCAAAGCTTAAATTCATGGTCTTTTTGCTGCGTTTTTTCGCTTTTACATAATCACAGGTTGCAATAATGGTACGGATAAAATCGTCCATATCGTCAGACTGTGCCAGAAAATCATTGCTGTCATTATCTCTGTTTCCATAATACTGGTGCATGGAAATATAGTCCACATAGTCATAAGTATGGGACAGTGTCACAGCTTCCCAGTCCGGGAATGTAGGCATTTCGCGGTTAGAACTTCCGCAGGATACCAGTTCAATAGTCGGGTCAATCAGACGCATAGCCTTTGCAGTTTCTTCTGCCAGACGACCGTATTCCTCCATGGTTTTGTGTCCAATCTGCCATGGACCGTCCATTTCATTTCCAAGACACCATACCTTAATGTTGTGCGGATCTTTTACCCCATGTTTAATACGCAAATCACTGTATTTTGTACCTGAAGGGTGATTGCAATATTCCAGAAGATTGCAGGCATCCGAAATGCCTCTTGTTCCCAGATTCACTGCCATCATCACTTCGGAATTTACCTGCTTTGCCCATTTGGAAAATTCATTTAAACCGATTTCATTCTTTTCCAAACTTCTCCATGCCAGTTCCAGACGATGAGGTCTTTCTTCCACAGGACCCACAGAATCTTCCCAGTAGAAATTAGATACAAAGTTTCCTCCGGGATAACGGATAATCGGCACGTCCAGCTCTTTCACCAATTCTACCACATCTTTTCTGAATCCATTTTCATCTGCTGCCGGGTGTCCGGGCTGATAAATTCCTTCATATACCGCTCTTCCCAGATGTTCAATGAAAGAACCATAAATTCGTTTATCAATAGGAGCAATCTGAAATTCCTTATCTAATACCATTTTTGCTCTTCTGCTCATAATATAAACCTCCTGATGCTTTTCTCAATAAATCATTCTTTTACTGCACCTGCTGTCATTCCTTCGATAAAGTATCTCTGGAAGCAGATAAATAAGATAAAAATAGGAATAATGGAAAATACGGAACCAACTACCAAAAGGCTGTAATTATCACCATACGGGTTGATTAATGTATTTAGACCAATGGTCAGTGTGTACTTCTCTGAGGAACGGATTACCAGCAAAGGCCACAGATAATTGTTCCATGCATTCATACCATTTAAGATAGCCATAGCAGAGAATGCGGGCTTCATAATCGGTACAATCAGACGGAAGAAGATTCCATATTCTGTACAGCCGTCAATACGACCAGCTTCAATCAGAGATTTCGGAAGTCCTAAAAGGTACTGTCTGAAGAAGAAAATCGTAGAGGCATGTGCCAGAAACGGCACAATAACTGCCGCATAATTATCCATCATTCCCCAGGAAGAAATCTGCTTGTAAAGAGGAAGCATAATAACCTCAAAAGGAATAGAAAGAATAATCAGCACAATTACAAAGAAGAAATTCTTTCCTTTAAAATCATAGGCTGCAAAACCATAGGCTACAAAAGAACTCACTAATAAAGTAAGAACTACTGTAAGCACGGTAAGCAGCAAACTGTTTCCAAACCAGATCCAGTAATCATGGCTTCCGGTAAACAAAAGCACATAATTATCCAGTGTCATATTTGCCACGTCCAGATTCAGGTTTAAGCCGTACTGGAGCAAATGGTTTCCTGGCTTAAAACTTGCCAGCACAATGGCATACACGGGTATTACAATTAAAATTGCAAGAATTGTAAAGAAGATGACCATACATATGGTAGCCATTTTGTTTTTTCTTTTCTGACTTTTTCCAATTGCTTCTGCTGCCATATTATCTCTCCTCCTTCTTGAAAGTTCCTGTTGCAACTAACTGAATCATATTAATAATCATAACCACTAACAGCAATACCAGACCCACGGCGCAGGCATAACCCATAGCACGTTTTTCAATACCCTGTCTATACAGGTATCCCACAATAGTAAGACCAATGTTCTGCGGGGAATTGTTTCCTTTCCACAGCATAAAGGATTCCAGGAACATGGATAAGCCTGCATAAATACTAATAGTTAATACATAAACTGTTGTTGGTTTCACCAATGGGAAGGAAATTTTAATAAACTGCTGCCATTTGGACGCTCCATCAATAGATGCTGCTTCATAAATATCGGTAGGAATGCTTTGCAGTCCTGCCAGGAAATATAGAATATTGACTCCTGTCCATCTCCAGCATGCTACAATCAAAAGTGCAAAATAGCCTGTCCATTCTCCTTTCAGCCATTTAATAGGGGATCTTCCCAGAAATTCCATAATCTGATTTGCAAGGGAGGTATCCATTTCGCCAAACATAAGACGGAAAATCGTACCTGCAACCACTACAGAAGTCAGAGCAGGAAGGAAATAAACGGATTTGAAAAATCCTGCCCCTTTCATCAGCTTACTGTTTAACAGGCTGGCAAAAAACAGAGGGAAGGGAATCAAAAAGAATCAGGGTTCCAACCATATATTTCAGACTGTTATAAACAGCCTTAAAGAACATTTTATCTGTCAAAAGGCGGGAATAGTTGTCAAATCCAACCCATTTATCCTTTAATACGTCCTGGAAGCTGAGCAGTACGCCATTTCCGATAGGGAACAGCCAGAACAGAAGGATTGTAATTACAAAGGGAAGGATAAACACATAAGGCGCTGCCTTTTGTGAGTAGAAGAATTGTTTTACTTTATTCATCGTGTCCGGTAACTCCTTTCATTGGTTTCTGAAAAAGAGGGCTGCCGCACAGCAGCACTCAGGAATATTCCAACATATTCGCGATATGCACTTCATGCGACAGCCTCACTGTTTCCTCTTATTCAGCAAATTCGTTTTCCAATGTTTCCTGTGCAGAATCAAGTGCTTCTTTTACATCTACATCAGACTCGAAAACATCGTTTAAGGTCTGTGTTGTAAATACATTATTAATAGAAGGCATCTTTTCATCTGTATAGCAGTCTAACAGACCAATGCTGTCCTGAACCTCAAGAAGCGGTGCGAATGGTTTTGTATTGAAGTACTGTACAAACTGGTTGTCCGGATTTTCTGTAAGAGTTGTATCTGTCCATACTTCTGTGTTTACAGGGTCAAAGCCTAATACATTGTAAATTTCATGGCTTGCTTCATCAGAAAGCTTGATATATGCAAAGACTTCTGATGCAAGGTCTGCATGCTCGCTGGAAGCTACAACTGCTGTACCTGTACCGCCGCCGCCAATGGTTTTGACTGCATCATTTTCGCCCCATACAGGAGGAACGGTAATGGCAACTTTACCCTTTAAGTCTGTCATATAGCTTGTGTAACGGCTTGTCTGCCAGAATGGCATAATAGATGCTGCCACATCACCGCTGTTGTACAGAGGGTATGCTTCTTCATTATCCGGCTGTCCACCTGCAATGGTATCAAGGGCTCCTGCTGTCTGCATATCTTTCAGATACTGTAAACATTCCACCATAGTTTCATTGTTTACGTCCAGGGATCCGTCGTCCTTTAAGTAGCTGCCGTCCTTCTGAGCCAGCATCAAGTTTAAGGTCCACTGTGCTGTAGTTTCTGCTGCTGCAAAGGTCTTTCCGGTAGCTTCTTTGTATTTTACACCTGCATTTTTAAAATCTTCCCATGTTTTGATTGCTGTGTAATCAATACCTGCTGCTTCCAGTGCTTCTGTATTATAGAAAGCAACGGTTGTACCAACATGAGTTGGGAATCCATAATATTTTCCGTCTTTTCCGTATAAATCAAGTCTGGATTCTACAACTTTGTCTTTGTATGGCTCAATGGCATCTGTCAAATCCATTAATCCAATTTCTCCGGTTGTAAATGCCGGGAACTTACCAAGCTCAATATCCACAACATCTGGTGCACCTTCACCGGATTCCAGAGCCAAAGACAACTTATTGTGCATATCATCATATGCCATATTGGAAAGCACCAGTTTTACTTTTTTGTCTGGATTTTCTTCATTCCATTTTTCTGCCATTTTTGTGTAGAAATCCTGGTGATTTTCGATAAATGTCCATACATTTAAGGTTGTGACATCTTCTCCTTCCACGTCCATTTCTCTTTTTCCGGTTTCCTTTTTCTCACCGTCATCTTTTGCACTTCCTCCGCAGCCTGCTAACATACTTCCTGCCATTGCTGCACATAATACTGCTGCCAACACTTTTTTCTTCATATTCAGTGTCCTCCCTAATCCTTTTTTTATCAATATCAGAAACCCTCTGTTTCTGTATGATACCTTTTCATAATGGCTTTTAATGATTTATCAGTTCTTTTATCCAGACAGTCATTTCTCCTGTCCTTCTGTTGCCCCAGTTGCAATAAGGAACAGCCTTTAATACCGTATCCTCAAGCACTGGCTTTGCCTCATTGTAAAGGCTGCCGTCTTCCCAGCCCTTCATGGTAATCCGCTTTCCTCTCAGCTTAACACTTACCACACCACCTAAAAGCTCAGGCTCATATTGCTCTTCGGGCTCTGCCTCTGTATCCACATAAAGGGAAGAAAGATTACTGCCGTTGTCTGTTTCCTCCAGGCAATAGACCAAAGGACCTCTCATTAAGGCGACTTTTCCTTCGTCTGCCCTTACCTGTGGATTTGCCCATACAAAATGGCTTTTTATCTGAAATTCTATAGTAATTTCTTCTCTGTCACCCAAATTTTCCAGTATCAGATATCCTTTCTGCAAAACTGGATTTTCTGTCTGTTTTTTATTTCGATAGATTTTAAATTCTCTTACATATCCGGGAATCCTCAGAGCCAGATTTCCGCCTGCACCTTCTTGTATTTCTGACCCCTTTTCACCTTCTGCCAGAATGTTCACGCTTCCGTCTGTAAGGAAACTACTGTTTACTTTAATCCTGTACGTCTTTCCCTTTAATACAACCTCTGTTTCATTGGATACATAGAGATTCAGGTAAAGGGATTCTTGATTCTGACTGTAAATGTATTGTCCTAAAGATGCCAGGGTTCTTGCAATATTAGGTGGACAACACGCCACGCCAAACCATTTCTGTCTTACCGGCTTTACATGCTCCAGAGAGGTTCTCTCCATACAGTTGTCCGGCCATACCTCCAGAGGATTCACATAGAAAAAGCTTTTTCCGTCCATGGCAATTCCCGCCAGAACTGTATTGTAAAGCGCTTTTTCTACAATATCCGCATAGGCTGCATCTCTTGTCATATCCCCCATACGCTTACCAAACATGGCCAGTCCAATGGAAGCGCAGGACTCTGAGTAATTTCTGTCATTGGGTAAATCATAATCTGTAGTGAATCTTTCCAAAAGTCCGGAGGAACCAATGCCTCCTGTAATATACATTCGCTTTTGTACCATGTTGTTCCAAAGCGTTTCACAGGCCTTTTCCAATTCCTCGTCCTGATACTCATAAGCCAAATCTGCCATAGCACTGTAGAGATAAACCGCCCTCACGGCATGACCCTCTGCTGTTTTCTGCTGCCGTACCGGAAGATGTGACTGAGAATACTCTGGCTGATATCCTGCAAACTCCGGAAAAATCGGTTTGTATCTTTCTCCTTTTTCTTCCAGTTCAAAGTAATTCGTTCCCTGCCCTCTGGCATCTACAAAAAACTTTGCAGTATCCAGATATTTCCTGTTTCCGGTTATCCGGTAAAGCTTTACCAGAGCCAGCTCAATCTCCGGGTGTCCAGGGTATCCATGACACTGTTTTTCTTCTTTGCCGAACTTCTCGCAAATCACATCTGCAAACCGGGATACAATGTTTAAAAATTCTTTTTTTCCGGTTGCCTCGTAATAGGCTACTGCTGCTTCTATCATGTGTCCTGCAGTATATAGCTCATGTCCTTCTTTCAGATTTGTCCATCTTCTGTCCGGCTCCTGAATGGTATAATAAGTATTGAGATAACCATCTTCACACTGTGCTCTTCCAATCAATGCAATGGTTTCATCAGCCAACCTTTCCAGCTTCTCATCTCTTCCTGATGAAGCCAGAGTGAAAGCAACGGCTTCTAACCATTTTGCCACATCAGTATCCTGAAATACTGCTCCCTGAAAGGTTCCGCTTTCCTCACCAGCCGCAATTCGGAAATTTTGAATACAGTGACTTGGCTCTGCATCTTCTACTCTGTCATTCAGCGTATCCCACTGATAAGGCAATATCACGTCCTTTACCAGTCTGATGTACTTATCCCAAAAGCCATCGTGAATATGTACAGACTTTAACGGAACACTTTTCAATCTTACTTTTTCCATATATCTCCACCTGCTTGTTTTATTAAACGTTTAACACCTTATATCTTATTTTTTCTATCTCTTCTCTCAGACCTTATATCTTTTCTATATATTTTGAAAGAATTGGTTATTTTTCAGGGTTATAAAACGTTTTATATAAAGCTCTTATTGATTTTTCTTATTTATACCATACCATCCTTCTTAAATAAAGTCGAAATATTCATAATTATAACGATTAATAACCATATTATCTCTTATTTTCTCTATTATACTAATCATTTCTTTGTTTTTTATTTTTCATACAACATATATCGTTTATAAATCGTTTAACCGTGTGCATTTTTACCAATAATTTCTTTTTCTTCCCCTTATTTTCAGCCCTAATTTCCTTTTTCACTTTGTGAATTTTTAACAAAAAAACAGCCCTTTGAAACTTTTTTTCCAGTTCCAAAAAGCTGTCATTTTTTTCTTACTTGTATCCTCTTATCTTAACTTGTACCACTATTTTACTGCCTGATTTGCTCTTTTACAGATTTCCGTACAAGTCTGTGACAAGGCATCAGGTACACCAATTCTTCCTTTTGCGGCATAATTTTTTTGTCCAGCAAATCTATCATAACCTCTGCTGCTCGATAGCCAATATCATGCAAAGGAAGGGTGATGGTTGTTAAAGGAGGCTTGTAGTAGCTGGATAATTCTCTGTTATCATATCCTACCACAGAAATATCCTCCGGAATTCTCAGTCCCAATTCATCTGCTCTGTCATATACGCCACCTGCCATAATATCATTCATACAAAAAATGGCTGTAACACCTCTGTCTAAAAGCTTTTCTGTTCCGTTGTAACCGGCCTCTCTATTCCAATCCCCATAATAGATAAACTCTGGATTATACATCAAACCATTATCCCGCAGCGCCTTCTGATATCCCACAAGACGCGCCTGCATGTGAATACTGTCATTCTTTCCTGTAATAACCCCAATCTGCTTATGTCCCCGCTCTATCAAATACTGAACTGCCTCATAAGCGCCATGTTCGTCATCTACTACTACAGAGGGAACCTTTCCGCTCTGTGTATAGCCATATGCCATAACTGCAGGTATGGGTAAATTATCTGGAATGCAGTGCATAATTCTTTCATGCGCTGTTACATAAATAATGCCCTCTACCTGCTTTGCCATAAGCTTTCGGATTTCCTGCTTCACAAGCCCGAAATAGTCTTCCCTGTTATAATATACATCATTATATTTCTTAAACAGACGCATATTGGTAAGCAAAATCTGGTAATCGATTTCCTGGCAGTATTCTGTAATCCCGTCGATAATATCAGGAATACTGAAAATTGTCATATCCTCTGCAATCACTCCAATGCTTCTGGTGTTCCGCATTTTTAGATTCTTTGCCACATAATTTGGCGTATAATCCATTTTCTCTACTGTTTTCAGCACCAAACTTCGAGTAGCCTCACTTGCCCCCGGCTTCCCATTCAGAATGTTGGATACAGTTGCAATAGACACATTACATGCTTTCGCAATCTCTTTTATAGTTGCCATATAAAATACTTTCCCCTTTTTCATTTTTTGTTTTTACTTAAACGTTTTACTTTACACCTAAGTCCATTAAACAACTAAATGACAGGGCTTGTCAACCTTTTATTTTCTAAGGACACATCTTCCCATAAAACAAAAAAAGTCCAGCCAATA
Organism: Blautia argi; assembly: GCF_003287895.1. Classification (NCBI taxonomy): domain Bacteria; kingdom Bacillati; phylum Bacillota; class Clostridia; order Lachnospirales; family Lachnospiraceae; genus Blautia; species Blautia argi. The sequence continues at coordinate 2,355,309 of NZ_CP030280.1, forward strand.
CTGAACTTTTTAGCAGGGGATGAGGGATTCGAACCCCCCATCGACGGTTTTGGAGACCGGTGCTCTACCATTGAACTAATCCCCTATATTTATACTGTTTTTCATATATATCTTCAAAACCGCATACACAAAACCAAACCATTTCCAACTTACCGTTTTATGGAGTCTTCGGCTTCTTCCGTTCCGAAGCGGTCATTCCTAAATGCTCCGCATTTACTCATGTCCTTTGCTTCGCAAATGACTCCGGTGCCACTTCCACGTTTCGGAATGTAAACATTCCTCTCCGTTCCAGTTTCACCTTCGCCGCTTTCTCCACTATCAGGTCAAGCCCTCGACCGATTAGTAACAGTCAGCTCCATACATTGCTGTACTTCCACCTCTGTCCTATCTACCTCGTCGTCTTCAAGGGGTCTTACTTCTTTCGAATGGGATATCTCATCTTGAGGGGGGCTTCACGCTTAGATGCCTTCAGCGTTTATCCCTTCCAGACTTGGCTACCCGGCCATGCTCTTGGCAGAACAACCGGTACACCAGCGGTCCGTCCACCCCGGTCCTCTCGTACTAAGGGCAGCTCCTCTCAAATATCCTACGCCCACGCCGGAATAGGGACCGAACTGTCTCACGACGTTCTGAACCCAGCTCGCGTACCGCTTTAATGGGCGAACAGCCCAACCCTTGGGACCTACTACAGCCCCAGGATGCGATGAGCCGACATCGAGGTGCCAAACCACTCCGTCGATGTGAACTCTTGGGAGTGATAAGCCTGTTATCCCCAGGGTAGCTTTTATCCGTTGAGCGATGGCATTCCCACTTAATACCACCGGATCACTAAGCCCTACTTTCGTACCTGCTCCACCCGTCGGTGTCGCAGTCAAGCTCCCTTCTGCCTTTGCACTCTTCGAATGGTTTCCGACCATTCTGAGGGAACCTTTGGGCGCCTCCGATACCCTTTCGGAGGCGACCGCCCCAGTCAAACTCCCCGCCTGGCATTGTCCCACCGCCGGTTCACGGCGGCTGGTTAGAAACCCAATACTGCAAGGGTGGTATCCCAACAGCGGCTCCCACACAACTGGCGTTATGTGTTCTCAGCCTCCCACCTATCCTGTACATGCAATACCGAGTCCCAGTACCAAACTGGAGTAAAGCTCCATGGGGTCTTTCCGTCCTGGCGCAGGTAACCAGCATCTTCACTGGTATTTCAATTTCACCGGATGCATTGTTGAGACAGCGCTCAAATCATTACGCCTTTCGTGCGGGTCGGAACTTACCCGACAAGGAATTTCGCTACCTTAGGACCGTTATAGTTACGGCCGCCGTTTACTGGGGCTTAAATTCAAAGCTTCGCTTGCGCTAACCTCTCCTCTTAACCTTCCAGCACCGGGCAGGCGTCAGCCCATATACCTCACCTTTCGGTTTTGCATAGACCTGTGTTTTTGCTAAACAGTTGCTTGAGCCTATTCTCTGCGGCCACATCTCTGTGGCACCCCTTCTCCCGAAGTTACGGGGTCATTTTGCCGAGTTCCTTAACAATGCTTCTTCCGCCGGCCTTAGGATTCTCTCCTCATCCACCTGTGTCGGTTTACGGTACGGGTACGATATAAACAATAGCGGCTTTTCTCGACGCATGGCTCACACACTTCCCTACTTCTTTTCGGTCCGCTTCACGTCTTCAGATTGCCACACGGTTTTTCCTATGTGACTCCTACCCCGCTTGCCCCGGGCTTCCATTCCCGGGTTGTGCTTTCCACACGTGTCCCCACAGTTCTGTCATATCGTAGTACAGGAATCTCAACCTGTTGTCCATCGGCTACGTCTTTCGACCTCGCCTTAGGTCCCGACTTACCCAGGGCAGATCAGCTTTACCCTGGAAACCTTAGATATTCGGCCTAGAGGATTCCCACCTCTATCTCGCTACTCATTCCGGCATTCTCTCTTCCATAAAGTCCACAGCTCCTTCCGGTACTGCTTCTTCCCTTATGCAATGCTCCTCTACCAATCCTTTTCAGGATTCCTCAGCTTCGGTGTCGTGTTTCAGCCCCGGACATTTTCGGCGCAGGACCTCTCGACCAGTGAGCTATTACGCACTCTTTGAATGTATGGCTGCTTCTGAGCCAACATCCTGGTTGTCTTTGAAATCCCACATCCTTTTCCACTTAACACGTACTTTGGGACCTTAGCTGGAGGTCTGGGCT